>DATABU010000289.1:0-2897 GCA_036259415.1 Longimicrobiaceae bacterium | reverse complement strand
GCTTCCGCGGGCTGCTGGGGCGGGTGCGGGAGGGCACGCTGGGGGCGTACGCGCACCAGGACCTCCCCTTCGAGCGCCTGATCGAGGCGCTCCACCCCGAGCGCGTCCTCGGCCGCAACCCCGTCGTCCAGGCGACGTTCGGGCTGAACACGGCACCGCGCCGCACGCCGGAGATGCCGGGCCTCGCGGTCTCGGTGGAGGAGGTGGACGCCGCCGCCTCCAAGTGGGACCTGTCGTGCATGCTCACGGAGGCGGAGGAGGGGATCCGCGGCGGCTTCCGCTACGCGGAGGAGCTGTTCGATGCGGCGACCGTCGAGCGGATGGCGGCCCACTGGGTCGCCCTGCTGGAGCGGGCGGCGCGGACCCCGGGCGCCCCGCTGGACGAGGTCGCGGCGATCCCGGACCCCGAGCGGCGCCGCATCGAGGCATGGAACGCGACGGAGCGGCCGTTCGCCTCCGACCGCTGCATCCACCAGCTCTTCGCCGGCCAGGCCGCGCGCACGCCGGACGCCGCCGCCGTCCTCGCCGACGGGCGCTCGCTCAGCTACGCGGAGCTGGACCGCGCCGCCAACCGCGTCGCCCACGCCCTGCTGCGGGAGGGCGCGGGGCCGGAGGCGCGCGTCGCGCTGTGGATGGAGCACTCCCCGGAGGCCGTCGCCGCGCTGATCGGGGTGCTCAAGGCCGGCGCCGCGTACGTCCCGCTGGACCCGGCGGCGCCGGCCGGGCGCACCGCCCACCTGCTCGCGGACTCCGGCGCGCGCCTCGTGCTGGCCGATCCGCGGCTGGCGCACGCCCTCCCGGACGGCCGCCCCCCGGTGCTGGCGGTGGACCCGGACCCGTTCCCGGGCGAGCCGGAGCACGCCCCGGAGACCGGCGTGCTCCCGGAGAACCTGGCGTACGTCATCTACACCTCCGGCTCCACCGGAAAGCCCAAGGGCGTGCTGGTGCCGCACCGCGGGGTGTGCAACACCATCGAGGCGTACGTCCGCGCGTACCACCTCGCCCCGGGGGCGCGCAGCCTCCTCTTCGCCCCGCTGCACTTCGACGCGTCGCTCACGGACCTGTTCACCCCGCTGTGCTCGGGCGCGGCGCTGGTCGTGGCGCCGCGCGAGGCGCTCGTCCCCGGGCGGGAGCTGACGGAGCTTCTGGAGCGGCACCGCGTCACGCACGCCAAGTTCACCCCCTCGTTCCTCGCCGCGCTCCCCGACGCCGAGCTGCCGCACCTGGAGGTGCTCGCCTCGGGCGCGGAGGCGTGCACCGCCGAGGTGGTGGCGCGCTGGGCCCCCGGACGCCGCTTCGTCAACGGCTACGGCCCCACCGAGACCAGCGTCCGGGTGACCGCCGTGGAGTGCTCCGACGGCACGCGCACGCCCCCCATCGGCCGGCCGGTGGCCAACGTGCGCCTGTACGTCCTGGACGCGCGCGGCGGGCCGGCGCCGGTGGGCGTCGCGGGCGAGCTGCACGTCGGCGGGGTGGGGGTGACGCGCGGCTACCTGGGGCACCCCGCCCTCACCGCGGAGCGCTTCCTCCCCGACCCGTTCTCCCCCGAGCCCGGCGCGCGCATGTACCGCTCGGGCGACCGGGCGCGCTGGCTCCCCGACGGCAACCTGGACTTCGTCGGCCGGGTGGACCGCCAGGTGAAGGTGCGCGGCTTCCGGGTCGAGCCCGGCGAGGTCGAGGCCGCCCTGCTGGAGCACCCGGCGCTCTCCGACGCGGCCGTGGCGGCGCGGGACGGCGCCGGCGGGACGGTCCGGCTGGCGGCCTACGTCGTCGCCGCGCACGGAGCCGCGGCACCGGCCGGGGCGGAGCTGCGCGCCTGGCTCCGCGAGCGGCTGCCGGAGTACATGGTCCCGTCCGCCTGGGTCGCGCTGGACCGTCTCCCGCTCACCTCGCGGGGGAAGGTGGACCGCGCCGCGCTCCCGGAGCCGGCGGAGGAAGTGGACGGGGAGGCGCTCGCCGCGCCCTCCACCCCCACCGGGGAGCTGGTCGCGGGGATCTTCGCGCGGACGCTCGGGCGGGAGCGGGTGGAGGCGGGGGAGGACTTCTTCGCGCTCGGCGGCCACTCGCTCCTGGCGACGCGGGTGGTCGCCAGGGTCCGCGAGGCGCTCGGGGTGGAGCTGCCGCCGCGGGCGCTCTTCGAGGCGCCGGGCGTGGCCGCGCTCGCGGCGCGCGTGGACGCCCTGCTCCGCGAGGGCGCAGGGCCCAGGGTGCCGCCGCTCGTCCCCGTGCCGCGCGACGGGTCGCCGCTGCCGCTCTCGTTCGCGCAGCAGCGGCTCTGGTTCGTGGAGCAGCTGGAGCCCGGGACGGGCGCCTACGTCTCGCGATACCCGCTTCGCCTGCGGGGCTGGCTGGACGCGTCCGCGCTGGAGCGCGCGCTGGCCGTCCTGGTGGGGCGGCACGAGGCGCTGCGGACGCGGTTCCCCGCCGTGGACGGCGAGCCGGTGCAGGCGATCGACCCGCCCGCCGCGGCGCCGCTCCCGCGCCTGGAGCTTTCGCGCCTGGCGCCCGCGGACCGGGAGCGCGAGCTGACGCGGCTCGCGGTGGAGGACGGGCGGCGTCCGTTCGACCTGGCCGCGGGGCCGCTCTTCCGGACGGCTCTCGTCCGGCTGGACGACGGCGACCACGCGCTCCTCCTGGCCGTCCACCACGCGGTCTTCGACGGGTGGAGCACGGGGGTGCTCTTCCGCGAGCTCTCGGCGCTCTACGCGGGCGAGCCGCTCCCGCCGCTGCCGGTGCAGTACGCCGACTACGCCGTCTGGCAGCGGGGCTGGCTCAGCGGCGAGGCGCTGGAGCGGCAGGTGGCCTGGTGGACGGAGCGGCTGGCCGGCGCGCCCCCGCTGCTGGAGCTGCCGACCGACCGCCCGCGCGCGGCGGGCCGGGGCGGCGTGGCGGCGGCC
>DATABU010000288.1:0-2464 GCA_036259415.1 Longimicrobiaceae bacterium | reverse complement strand
TTTGGGCGTGCCCCTCGCTGGCGCTCGGGTCGGGCTGCGGCTCCGTAAGCGGGCACACTACGCCCGCTAACGGAGGCGAGCCCCGCGGAAACAGCCCCGCGGGTCTCGCCGCTTCGCGCTCGCATCCCTCACGCGGGCGCCCTGCCGGGGCAATGGTCGAGCACGACGTGGCAGGAGGCCACGTCCACTGACCCCCTCCCCCTGACTTTTTCGTCGGCCTGTGATCTCACCGCTTCCTCCCTCCGCCACGCGGCCCCTCCGCTGGCTGGGCGCCGCCGCGCTCGCCGCGTGGTCGGTCTCCATCGTTCGCGACCCGGACGGCTGGCGCTTCATCGACGGCGTCAACCTCCTGCTGCACGAGGCCGGGCACCCGCTCTTCGGCGTCTTCGGCGAGCTGATGGCCGTGCTGGGCGGCACGCTCATGCAGCTCCTCTTCCCGCTGGCCTTCGCCGTCCACTTCCGGCGCTCCGCCCAGCCCTTCGCCGCCTCCGCGTCGCTCGCCTGGCTGGGGGAGAGCCTCTTCAACGTGGCGCGCTACGCGGCGGACGCGCGCGCCCGCGCGCTCCCCCTGCTGGGCGGCGACGACGCGGGGCACGACTGGGCATACCTTCTCGCCCGCTTCGCCCTGCTGCACCGCGACCAGGACGTCGCCCGCGCGATCCGCCTCGCGGGCGCGCTCCTCCTGCTGGGGGCGGTGGTGGCGGCGCTGAAGGCCGCCCTCGCGCCGGTGCCCGCCGCTCCTGCCGCCGACCCGCTCCGAACGGAGGACGAGGCGCTCGCCCGCTACCTGGCCGAACGGTCCGCCGACGCGCCCGGCTGAGCGGCTGGACCGGACCTTGCCGCGGAGCACGCCCGCTCCGCGCCGGGCGAACCGGCGCGCTCCTCACCCCACGGCAGGCCGGAGGGCACGATGGCGATGATGGACGAGCTGGTTCAGCAGATCTCGCAGCGGGCGGGGATCCCGGAGGACAAGGCACGGATGGCCGCTCGCGCCGCGGTGGACTTCCTGGACGGCCGCCTCCCCGCCCCCGTGGGCGGCAACCTGAAGCGGCTGGTGGACGGTGGCGGGGCCGGCGGCGGCGGGCTGGGCGACCTGGGGAAGGCGGCCGGCGGCCTGGGCGGGATGTTCGGCAAGGGCGGGTCCTGACACGAGATCCTGTCCCCCGGCTGGGACCCTGCGTGAGGGATGCGAGCGCGAAGCGGCGAGACCCACAGTAGTATCGTGGGGCTCGCCTCCGTTGGCCGGCGTTGTTTGCCGGCCTACGGAGCCGCAGCCCGACCCGAGCGCCAGCGAGGGGCACGCCCAATCCCGTGGAGCGGAGCGCTGCCGTCCTATCGGAGCGCCCGCTGAAGAAGGCGGAAGAAGCGCACCCCCTCCACCCCGTACTCCACCGCACGCACCGCCGAATTGCCGGTGGAGTGCGCGAAGAGCCGCGTGATCGTCACGGAGCGGTCCAGGTGGCGCGGGAGGGCCGCGTAGGACCGCAGCGACTCGGTGCAGGGGATCAGCCGGTCCGCCTCGCCGTGCGCCAGGACGACCCGCGCCCGCAGGTGGGGGAGGGCGCGCAGCGGGTCCAGCCCCGGGTCCGCCGCGAGCGCCGCGTCGGCGAGGCCGTCGGCAAGGGCGCGGGCGCGCTCGGGGTCGGCCAGACGGACGCCGTACGGGGGCGCCAGCAGGTCCCACACCTCCCGCTCGCCGGGCGCGAGCCGGGCGCGGGTCGCGGCCTTGAGCTGGTCGTAGTCCGCGTCCCCCGCGAAGCGGCGGCGGCGCCCCGCCTCGGCGGCCAGCTCCAGCAGTTCCTCCGCGACGCGGCCCATCCCCTCCATCCCCGCCACCGCCGGCAGGTAGTTCCCGGCCAGGATCCAGCGGCCGTACGGGTCGGGGTCAAGCACGTGGCGCCGCCCCTCCCACTCGTGCTCGCCGACCAGCATGCAGCGGACCGTCCGCCGCAGGTCGCAGTAGCCGCCGAAGCCCACCACCGTCCGCACCACGTCCCGCAGCGCCGGGTCCGCCGCGCCGATCAGCGCGTGCGTGGCGCCGAAGGAGAAGCCCACCACCCCGGTCCACCCGGGCGCCGCCTCGGGCCGCTCCGCCAGGTACGCGGACGCGGCGAGCATGGTCTCGCGCGCGGTCTCCGAGCGCACCCGCAGGGCCCGCCAGGCGGGGACGTCCGGGACCAGCACCGCGGCGCCGGATGCGGCCATCGCCCGCGCGAAGCGGAGCAGCGACTCGTGCCTGCGGCCGGGGACGGTGACGCCGTGCAGCACGATCCATCCCGGAGCGCGGCGGCGCCCGGGTGGGAGGTAGAAGGTCCCCTCCACCTCGCCGCCGGGGACGGGGACGCGGACCTCCTCCTCCCGGACGGGTGCGTCCGGCCGGAGGTAGCCGCCCAGGAAGCGCGCGGCGCGGATCATCGTGCGTGCGCGCTCCCCACCGCCTCGTCCAGCGTGCGGAAGCCCTCCC
>DATABU010000287.1:0-6360 GCA_036259415.1 Longimicrobiaceae bacterium | reverse complement strand
GCGGCGCTCCGGCATCCTCTGCTTCCGCCCCCCGGAGCCGGAGGCCGCCTTCGCGGCGCTCACGGCCGCCGGGGTGGTGTGCGTGCTGCGCGAGGGCGCGGTCCGCGTCTCGCCGCACCTCTACAACGACGCCGGCGACGTGGCGCGCGTCGTCGAGGTCCTGGAGCGCGGGGCGGGGCGTTGAGCGCGCTGCGCGAGCGCGTCCACGACCTCGTGCGCGACGTGCGCGAGGAGTTCGCGGCCGACCCGCGGCTGGCCGTGTTCGAGGTGGACGCCGAGGTGGACGGGGACACGCTCGTCCTGCTGGGCGCCACCTCCGAGCCCGCCGCGGCCGAGGCGCTGCACCGTGGCGCCGCGGCCATGGGCGGGTGGCGGACGGTTCGCGACCAGGTGGTGCGCCTTCCCGAGGCCGACCGCGCCGAGGCGGTGCACGCCGTGGTCACCGCCGCGGTCGCCCCGCTCCAGGCCATGCCCGCCGTCAACACCACTCAGGTCTCGCAGGCGGTGCTGGGGCACCACGCCACCGTGCTGCGCCGCAGCGGCCGCTGGCTCCAGTGCCGCACCGAGGACGGGTACATCGGCTGGGTGCACTGCGGCTACGTGGCGCTCATGGACGAGACCGACGCCGCCGCCTGGCGGGTGGGGACCCAGGGCGAGGCGTGGATCTCGCTGGGCGCCGAGCTGCGCGATGCGGCCGGCGAGGTGTTCGCCCGCCTCCCCTGGGGCGCCTGGGTGGTGCGCGAGGACGAGGACACGGTGCGCCTCCCCGACGGGCGGCGCGGGCGCCCCACGGGCGAGCTGGTCTCCGCGGCGCAGCGGCGGGTGCGCTTCCCGCTGCGGGGCGCGGCCGTGGTGGAGACGGCGGGGCGCTGGCTGGGGGCGCCCTACCTGTGGGGCGGGGTCACGCAGGCCGGGGTGGACTGCTCCGGCCTGGTGCAGGCCCTCTACCGCCTGCACGGCCGCGTCCTCCCCCGCGACTCCGACCAGCAGTCGCGCGTGGGCCAGGAGGTCGATCCCGGCGGCTTCGACGCCTTCCTCCCGGGCGACCTCCTCTTCTTCGCGGAGGAGCCGGGGCGCTGCACCCACGTGGTGCTCGCCGAGGGCGGGTCGCGCATCGTGCACTCGTCGCTGGGGAACGGCGGGGTGGCGCGCAACGACCTGCTGGGCCCGCTCAACTACGAGCGCGAGCTGCGGCGGATCTTCCTGTGCGCCCGGCGGGTGATCGGGGCGGGGGAGTGATCGCGGCGCGCCCCTCAGCGGAGGATCAGGAGGTGCACCAGGATCCACCCCAGCGTGATGCCGGTCGCGATCCCGGCGATCACCACCCCCGCGAGCTGAAGCTTCTCCCTGGTCCGGACTCGCACCTCGTCGCCTCCGTGGCCGCAGCTGGAATGGTCGTCCCCGCGCCCCGCGCACGCGCCCTTTGCGAGGAGCGTGCCGGGCCCCGCCCCCGCGCGGGGGCCGCATGATCGTAGGCGTCGGCATGGACCTCGTCCAGGTCCGCCGCGTGGACGAGCTGCTGGAGCGCAGGGGGGAGCGGGCGCTCCGCCGCCTCTTCACCCCCGCCGAGGCCGCGCGCTGCCGGGGCGGGCGCAGCCCGCGCGAGTCGTTCGCCGCGCGCTTCGCCGCCAAGGAGGCGTTCTTCAAGGCGCTGGGGACCGGCTGGGGACGGGGGGGCGCCTGGACCGAGGTGGAGGTGGTCTCCGCCCCCACCGGCGCCCCCTCGCTGCGCCTGCACGGGACCGCCGCCGCGCTCGCCGCGGAGGCCGGGGTGCGCCGCGTCCACCTCGCCCTCACCCACACCGACGACCTGGCCGGCGCGTACGTGGTGCTGGAAGGCGAGGGCTCCCGTTGACAGCCGCCGCGCGCCGCTCCACCTTGCCCGGCTCCCGCGTCCCCGACGCCCCCTGGCCGCCCCGGAGCCGTTGAGCCCAGCCCTCCTGTACGCACTTGTGGCCGCCGCGGCGAACCTGGCGGGCGGCCTGGTCGTCACCACCGCCTCGCTCCCGGGGCGCCGGGCGCAGCGGCTGCTCATCGCCTTCGGCGCCGGCTTCATGCTCGCCGTGGCCTTCCTGGGGATGCTGCCGCACGCCCTGGAGGCGGGCCCCGGCGCGGCCCTGAGCGTCGCGGCGGGGTACCTCCTGGTGCACCTCACCCAGCACGTGGTCACGCCGCACTTCCACTTCGGCGAGGAGACCCACGCCGACGAGATGATGGGGCGCTGGGTGGGCGTGGCCGCGCTCCTGGGGCTGCTGCTACACACCTTCTTCGACGGCGTTGCCATCGCCAGCGGCTTCGGGGTGAGCGCGGCGCTCGGCTTCCTCGTCTTCACCGCCATCCTCCTGCACAAGATCCCGGAGGGGGTCACCGTGGCCTCCATCATGCTCGCCAGCGGGAACAGCCGCCGCCGGGCGCTGGGAGGCGTGCTGCTGGTGGGCCTCTCCACGGTGGCGGGGGTGCTGGCGGCGGAGTACCTGGAGCCGCTCCGGGACCGCGGGCTGGCGCTCAGCGCGGGGGTGACGCTGTACGTGGCGGCGTCCAACCTGATCCCCGAGGTGCAGAAGGAGCGGAGCTGGACGGCGGCGGTTTCCGTGTTCGCGGGTTTCGCGGTGTACTTCCTGGCGCGGGCCCTGGCCCAAGGGGTGGTCGGATGAGCTTGAACGGGAACGGCAACGGCCTGGAATGGGCGTGCCCCCTGCTGCGCAGGGGTCGGGCTGCGCGCGGAGTAGGGCACGATACGACCGTGCCCAACTCCGCCGAGACCCGACGGAACGGCTGTCGGGTCTCGGCCCTGCCGGGCGCGCATCCCTCACGCGGGCGCCCCGCCGTTCTCCCCCCCTCCCCCTGCGGGAGAGGGGGGCTGGGGGTGAGGGGTACAGGCCGGCGCCACCGGAGGTCGCGATGAGCGACGACACCCTGCCGCTCTTCGGCGAGCAGCCGGCGGCGAAGCCGGAGCCGCCCGTCCGCCCGCAGACGTCCGAGGGGGGCGGCGGGGCGCGCTCCGGCGCGCCGCTGGCGGAGCGGATGCGGCCGCGGACGCTGGACGAGGTGGTGGGGCAGGAGCACCTGGCGGGGGCGGAGGGGACGCTGCGGCGGCTGCTGCGGGCGGGGCATCTCCCCAACCTGATCCTGCACGGGCCGCCGGGGAGCGGGAAGACCACGCTGGCGCGGGTCGTCGCGGCGGAGGTGGACGCCTCGTTCGTGCCGTTCAGCGCGGTGAGCGAAGGGGTGCCGCGGCTGCGCGAGATCGTCAAGGAGGCCGAGCAGCGGCGGCGCGGCGGGCGGGGGACGCTTCTCTTCGTGGACGAGATCCACCGTCTCAACAAGGGGCAGCAGGACTTCCTCCTCCCCTACATCGAGTCGGGGCTGCTGACGCTGATCGGCGCCACCACCGAGCACCCGGGGTTCGAGATCAACCCGGCGGTGCTGTCGCGCTCGCGCGTGCTGGTGCTGGAGCCGCTGCGCGCCGAGGACGTGCGCGCCGTGTTGCGGCGGGCGCTGGAGGACGCGGAGCGGGGGCTGGGCGAGCTGGAGGCGCGGCTGGAGCCGGAGGCCGAGGAGGCGCTGGTCCGCTCCACCGGCGGCGACGCGAGGCAGGCGCTCACGGCGCTGGAGATCACCGCGCGGCTGGCGGGGCCCGGCGCCACCCTCACCGAGGAGATGGTGCGCGAGGGGCTGCAGCACCGGACCGACCGGTACGACCCCACCCTGGCGTACGAGATGCTCTCCGCCTTCCACAAGTCGCTCCGCTCCTCCTCCGGCGAGGGGGCGCTCTACTGGGCGATGCGGATGGTGCGCGGCGGCGAGGACCCCAAGACGCTCTTCCGGCGCATGATCGCCATGGCGTACGAGGACGTGGGCCTCGCCGACCCGCAGGCGGGGGTGGTCGCCGTGCAGGCGATGCTCGCCTTCGAGCGGCTGGGCGCTCCCGAGGGGTACCTCCCCCTGGCCAACGCCGTCCTCTACCTGGCGCAGGCGCCCAAGTCCAACCGCGCCTACCTGGCGCTGCACGCCGCCACGGAGGCCGCGGCCGGGCACCCGGACGCGCCCGTCCCCCTCGCCCTGCGCAACGCCACCACGGGGCTGATGAAGGAGTGGGGGTACGGGAAGGACTACCGGTACGCCCACGACTACGAGGGCGCGGTGGTGGACCTCCAGTGCCTCCCCGACGCCCTCGCCGGGGCGCGCTTCTACGAGCCCTCCGACCGCGGCTTCGAGCGCGAGGTCGCAGGGCGGCTGCGGGAGCGGGAGGAGGCGCGCGGGCGGGCGGGCGGCGACCCCGCGTAGCGCACCGGGTACGGGTCCCCGTCCCCGGCGTGGTCATGGTCGGGGAGCACGCAGTCCTCCACCCGCACGCAGCCGCACCCCAGCCCGGCCTCGATCGCCCGCCGCATCCCGTGCGCGCGGGCGATCAGCGCGTCCAGATCCCGCAGCTTGGCCTGCGCGAGCGCCTCCCACCGCTCGTGCAGCGGGGTTTCCGCCCCGAAGCCGTGGAAGAGCGTGCGGACCTCGTCCAGCGTGAACCCCGCCTGCTGCGCGAAGCGGAGCACGCCTATGGTCCGGACCGCCTCCGGACCGTAGCGCCTGCGGCCGTTCACGCGCGGCGGCGGGGGCAGGACCCCCGCGTCCTCGTAGTAGCGGATGGCCGAGGTGCGCAGCCCCGTCCGGCGCGCCACCTCCCCGATGCTCAGCTGCTCCACGCCTCCCTCCTTGACTTCGAGTCGACTTGAAGATGTACGCTTGTCCCCGGTGAGGCAATTCATCTCCACGGGAGGGAGGCACCATGCGAGACCGGCAACCGGAGACCCCCCTGGCGTGCGTCCCCGGGGCGATCCCGGCGGCCGAGCGGCCGGCGCACTTCGCCCTGGTCCGCCGCCTGTTCGGCGAGGTCGCGGAGAGTCGGGAGCCGCTCGCGAACGGCTACGCCTTCCGCTTCCCGCCGGAGGCGCTGGAGGCGGTCGCTCGGTTCGTCGCGAACGAGCGGAAGTGCTGCCCCTTCCTCGCGTTCGTGGTCGAGGTGCCGCCCGCGGTCGGCCCCGTGTGGCTGAGGCTCACCGGACCGGAGGGCACTCCCGCCCTCCTCGAAGCCGAGCTATCCATCTGAGGAGCGGACCATGTCACAGCTGAAGACCGTCGACGACGCCTCCTTCGCGCAGGCCGTCGACCGGGCGTCCGGGCTCTCCGTCGTCGACTTCTCCGCCGGCTGGTGCCCGCCGTGCCGCATGATCGAGCCGGCGCTGGAGCAGCTGGCGGGCGAGTACGCGTCCCGCGTCGAGGTGATGAGCCTGGACGTGGACGCCAACCCCGCGACGGCGGCGCGCTTCGGGGTCCGGAGCCTGCCCACGGTGCTCTTCTTCCGCGACGGCGCGGTGGTGGACCGGGTGGTCGGCGCCGTGCCCAAGTCGGCGCTCCGGCAGAGGTTCGAGGCGCTTTCGGGCGGCTGACGCGGCTCCGGTCCGCGCCCCCCGCGCCCGCCGGGGTGGTTTCCGTCCGCCGGGACGGACGCTATTCTGTCCCGCTCGCGAAAACACACGTTACCCGAGGGGGCACACCGGATGGGAGGGAGTCCGTGGGCGTGAGCGGCGGGGCGGGGCTCCTCCTGCGCCTGGACCTGGCGCGGGTCCGGGGCGAGCTGCGCCGCCCGCGCGCCGGCACGCTTGCGGGCGTCCTCCTGCCCGTCGCGGTCCTCGCGGCCGGGCTGCTGGTCGCGGGGCCGCGGCTGCGCCCGCACGTGGACGGCGCCGACGGCGCCGTGCTGCTGGGACTGTGGGTGGGCGGCGCCGTGGGCTTCCTGGCGCACCCGCTCCTCCTCCGCCCCGCCGACGACGGCTTCCTCCGCCGGCTGGGGATCGCCTTCGGGGCGCTCTACGCTCACCGGGCCGCCCGGCTCCTGGCGGCCTCGCTCGGCGTCCTCCTCCTCCTCATGCTCCCCTTCGCCTCCGGGGGCGCGGGACTCGCGCGCCCGCTGGCCGTGGGCGGGGCGGCGGCGCTCGCGGCCTGGGGCGCGGGGCTGCTCTTCCTGGCGCGCGCGGCGCTCCCCGTCGGGAGGGGGGGGCGTCCGGGGCTCTCCGCCCTGATCATGGGCCCCGACGGGGCGCTGGTGAGGGCGGCTCCGCTCGTCTACGCGCCGCTCTACCCGCTGGTCGCCGGCGCCGCCGGCGCGGGATACGTGGGGGCCGCGCCGGGCGTCGCGCCGCTCCGGCCGCTGGGGGTGGCGGCGGTGGGCGCCGCCCTGGCCGCGCTGGGGGAGCGGCGGTTCGCGCGGGCGCTGCCGCGCTTCGCGCCGCGCGCCAGCGAGATGGCGTTCGAGCCGCCGCCCGCGAAGGGCGCGGCGGGGATGGCGGCGGACCGCGGCCTGGC
>DATABU010000286.1:0-8281 GCA_036259415.1 Longimicrobiaceae bacterium | reverse complement strand
AGGAGGCGGACGTGGTACTCGAGCGGCGCGCCCTCGGGGTTCGCCTTGCCGAGCGGGGTGGTGGGCTCGGGGCACCAGGTGGTGAAGCGTGGGGTCACGCCGCGGGACATGAAGAAGTCGAGCCCCTCGGCCGTGGAGGCGATCGCCTCGTCGATGGAGGTGAAGCCGTACGGCCGCGCCATCTCCACCCCCGCCACGAAGTTGGGGATCACGAAGCGCGCGCCGAAGATGTCGCGCGCGTCGAGGATCCGCCGGTGCCACTCCTCCCGTCCGACGTAGCGCTGCTTCCCGGGCGAGATGATCCTGAAGAGCCGCTCGTCCCACACCTCGTAGTTCGGGTGGTAGATGCGGATCCCGTGCTCCTTGAAGATCCTCGCCTCCTCCTTCGGCAGCGCCTGCGCCACCACCTTCCCGATCCAGCGGCCGGGGAAGCGCTCCTCGATGGCGCGCGAGTAGCGGCCGTAGAACTCCGCCTCCCTCAGCCCCTCCACCTGCGAGGTGACGCTGCCGCCCGTGAGGGTGTAGGCGTGCGAGGCGCCGGCGGTGTCGTACCGGTCGATGATCTCCAGCGCCTCCAGCACCTCGTCCACCGGCTTCACCCCGGTGTAGGGGCGCCCGGCCTGCTTGTGCTGCCGCCAGTTGTGGTTGATGTCGCAGTACTGGCACTCCTCCTTGGCGCCGAAGTACTGGCAGAGCCGCAGCACGGTCAGGTAGACCAGGTACCCCCACTGGATGGTGGGGGCGATCTCCATGACGCTCTTGCCGTTGGCGAGGCGGTGCCGGTAGTACTCGGGCATCGGCGGCTCCTCCACCTCCGCCAGCGGCGCTCCCTCCAGCAGGAGCACCAGCCCGCCGTCCGGCCCGCGCGTGACGCGGTACGGCGAGTCGGGGTTGACCCGCACCGAGACGATGGTGCGGCGCAGCCCGTACGGCCCGCCGGTGAGCGCCACCTCCTCCGGGGGACGGCGCAGCGCGGCCTCGCCGAGCTGCTTCAGGGGCTTCTGGTCGAACGAGAAGATGAAGTACGACTTGGGCTTGACCTCGCCCGCCTCGTTGTCGGTAAGCGCGGAGCCGTCGAACGCCATCCCCGTGCGCAGCAGGTCCTCCTTGAAGACCGCCTCGCGGGGGATGTGCGGGAAGCGCGCGATCAGTCCTTCGGTCAGCTCGGTGCGTGTCTGCATGCGTCCAGCGGGCAGATGGTGGCGTGGGGCCGAAACTTACCGCGTGCGGCGCGGATTGGGAACCCGCCGCTACCCCGGGTGCGCCGCCCTCCGCAGCCGGTCGCGGACCCCGTCCCACTCCGGCGCCTGCGGCACGCGCTGCGCCCAGATCGTCTCGTACCCCGCGTCGTCCAGGCGGTGCAGCGTGGCGTATAGGCGCGCGGCGTACTCCCGCGCCTCCGCAGGCATGCGCACCACCTCGCCCGGCGGGTGGGGAACGTCGCCCAGCAGGAGCACGGCGGCCCGCCCCTCCGCGTCGCCGTACGGGACGTCGCCCGGGTCGAAGAGGCGCAGCTCCGCGCGGGGCGCGTAGTGCCGGTCCAGCATCCCGGGGGACGGTCGGGCCGCCTCTCCCCCCGCGTCCGCCGCCGGCGTGGCCACTTCCCCGACGATCCCGCGCAGGTCCTCCAGGGAGACGGACCCCGGGCGGAGAAGGGTGGGGACCCCGCCCGCCAAGCTCACCACGGTGGACTCGATCCCCACCAGGGTGGGGCCGCCGTCCAGGATCAGCTCCACCCGCCCGCCCAGGCTGCGCTCCACGTGCGCCGCCGTGGTGGGCGAGACCTGGGTCGAGCGGTTGGCGCTGGGCGCGGCCACCGGGATCCCCGCCTCGCGCAGCAGTGCGTGCGCCACCGGGTGGGCGGGGACCCGCAGCGCCACGCTGGGGAGCCCGGCCGTCACCGCGCCGGGGACCGCGGGGTGCTTCGGCACCACCAGGGTGAGCGGTCCGGGCCAGAAGGCGTCCGCCAGCCGCCGCGCGGCCTCGCTCCACTCCGCGGCCAGGACGCGGGCGGCGTCGGCGTCGGCCACGTGGACGATGAGCGGGTTGTACGAGGGGCGGCCCTTGGCCGCGAAGATCCGCGCCACCGCCTCCGGGTCCAGCGCGCTCGCGCCCAGGCCGTAGACGGTCTCGGTGGGGAATGCGACCAGCCCGCCCCGCCGCAGCGTCCCGGCCGCGCGGCGGATCACCTCCGGGTCGGGGTCAGCCGGGTCTACGCGGATCGTCGTCACGGCAGGGTGGGCACGGGTTCAAACGGTTGTGTGGCACGGACGTGGCATGGGCGAAGGACACGTCCGGGGGCGCCGGTCGCGCGCCCCTCCGAGGGCGCTCGTGGGGCAGCAGAGGACGGTGCGGAACTTGCTCAGCCGTAACGGGAGGCGTAACCGGCGAGCGCGGTGCAGGACGACCCGCTAGACCAGGGGCGGGAAGGTCCGGGAGCCGTAGAGAACTCATCCTCGGACGCCGTTCACAGAGATGGTTTCGGAAGGCCGAAGCCGCGCCGCTGCAAGGAGGTCCCCATGTTCTGGATGTTCATCGTCGGCCTGTGGATTGCGATGCTGGTCTCGCCCATCGCGCTGCTGATCGCCTTCCTCCCCTCCGGTCGGGACTGCCCGCGCTGCGGCGCGGAGACCATCCCCATACGCAACCGCCTGCTCCAGCCCGTCCGCCGCTTCCTGCACCTGCGCTGGTGCATGGCCTGCGGCTGGGACGGCGTCATGCGCCAGGCGCCCTGGTCGCAACCGACGCCCGCGCCCGAGACGGTGGACGCCGCCTTCGAGGCCGACGACGACGCGGCCTGGAGGGGCGGCAAGGAGGCGTAGCGGCCTCGTCGGGACCTGCAGCGCCGGCAGCGCCCCCGTCCCCGGGATCTTCGGGCGGCGGGGGCGTTTGGCGTTCCGGCGGCTACGTAGCATTCGAGACAACGGTTTACGACGGGGTTGGGCGTGCCCCTCGCTGGCGCTCGGGTCGGGCTGCGGCTCCGTAGGGCAGCACACAACGCTGCCCAACGGAGGCGAGCCCCGCCAAACTACCGGCGGGTCTCGCCGCTTCGCGCTCGCATCCCTCACGCGGGCGCCCAGAGCGCCCCACCCGGCTCGCTTTGGCTGGGCACCCTCCCCCGATTCTGGGGGAGGGGCTTGGGCTCCGAGCCGTCGTGGCCGCGGTGTGCTCCCCCTCTCCCAGCATTGGGAGAGGGGGCCGGGGGTGAGGGCGGCCGTTGTCGTTCTCCCCCTCCCCCTTGCGGGGAGGGGGCCGGGGGGAGGGGGTCTCCCTCGCGGACTCTCTCCCCGGGCTCACTCCCCGCCGACCGTCACCGTCACCAGGCGCGCGGGGTCGAGGTAGGCGCGGCAGACGCGCAGGACCTCGTCCGGGGTGACGGCGGCGATCCGATCCGGGAAGCGCTCCCAGTAGTCGTGCGGGAGGTGGTAGGCTTCCAGGGTGGAGAAGCGGCTCGCCACGCGGCCGGGCGTCTCGAAGGCGCGGGGGAGGGAGAGGACCAGCGCGTCCTTGGCGCGGCGCAGCTCCTCCTCGGGCACGGGCTCCTCGGTCATGCGGCGGATCTCGGCGAGCATCTCGCGCACGGCGTCCGAGGTGGCCTCGCCGGCGACGGCGGTCTCGGCGCTCCAGCCGCCGGGCTCCAGGCCGGCGGAGAAGCCGGAGCGCACGCCGTACGTCCAGCCCTTGTCCTCGCGCAGGTTCGCGCCCAGCCGGCCCAGGATGGTGCTCCCGCCCAGGACGTAGTTGGCGACCGCGGCGGGGATCCAGTCGGGCGAGCGGCGCGGCAGCCCCACCCCGCCGATGCGGACCTCCCCTTGCGCCGAGTCCTCCCACGGGAGCGCCACCCGCTCGCCGGCGCGCGCGGGGCGCTCCGGCGCGGGCGGATACACGACGCCCGGCGCCCGGCCCGTCCACCCGCCGAAGGCACGCTCCAGCACGGCGCGTAGCTCGGCGGGGTCGAAGTCGCCGGCGGCCACCAGGTACGCGCCCAGCGGGCGGAAGCTCTCGCGGTGGAACGCCTCCAGGGCGGCGCGCGGCACCGAGCCCACCCCCTCCGCCGTCCCGAAGACGGGGTGCCCGTACGGGTGGTCCGCACCGAAGACCTCCGCCAGCAGGCGGTCGTCCGCCACGTTGGCGGGCTCGTCGGTGCGCGCCTCCAGCGCGTCCAGCGCCTCGGCGCGGACGCGCTCGGTCTCGTCCTCCGGGAAGGCGGGGCGGGTCGCCAGCTCCGCCAGCAGAGGGATCCCCTCGTCCAGCGTCCCCGCCAGCAGGGTCATCTCCACCTCGGAGTGGTCGTGCCCGGCGTGCGCGCTCACCGACGCGCCCAGCGCGTCGATGCGGGCGTTGAGCGCCTCGGCGTCCAGCGCCAGCGTCCCCTCGGTGAGGAGCGCGGCCACCATCCCGGCGGTCCCCGGGTACTGCGCGGGGTCCGCGGCCGAGCCCACCGGCACCGCCAGGCGCAGCGCCACCTGCGGGATCGCCGCGCGCGGCACGGCCACCACCCGCAGGCCGTTGGAGAGCGTCCAGCGCTCGGGGCGGGGGACGCGGGGGACGGGCGGCGCCCCCAGCGCGGGGGCCTCCATCACGCGGCGGCGGGCGGCGTCACGCTGCATCGCGGGCCTCCTCGCCGGCGGGCGCCACCACCACCGTCGCGCCAGCTTCCGGGCGCAGGTGCTCCGCGGCCACGCGGGCCACGTCCTCCGGGGTGACCCGGGCGTACGCCTCCATCACCTCGTCCAGCCGCTCCGCCCCGCCCAGCACCGTGGCGGCGTACGCCAGCGCCTCGGCGCGCCCCTCCACGGTCGCCAGGTCGGCCACCTGGTCGCGGCGCACGCGGCGCAGCGCGGCGGTCACCTCCTCCTCGGTCGCACTCCCCGCCGCGACCTCGCCGATCGTGCGGTGCAGCGTCTCCTCCAGCGCCTCGGCCGGCACGCCGGAGCGCGCCGTCGCCACCGCGCCGAACACCGCGCGCAGCTCGGTGGGATAGAGGTAGGTGTCGGTCTCCTGGGCGATGCGCCCGTCGCGCACCAGCGCGCGCTGCAGGCGGGAGCTGTCGCCGTCGCCCAGCAGGTAGGCGAGTACGTCCAGCGCCACCCAGTCCGGCGTCCCGTAGGCCGGCACGTCCCAGGCGCGGTACACGCGCGGGAAGCTGACCCGGTCCGGGAGCGTCTCGCGCCGGTGCCCCGGCGCCGGTGAGGGCGCCGCGCCGTTCGCGGGGAGGGCGGGGCCGGCGGGGAGGTCGCCGTAGTAGCGCTCCGCCAGCGCGAAGGCGTCGTCCGCCGCGACGTCGCCCGCGAACACCAGCACCGAGTTGCTGGGCGTGTAGTACGTCCGGTAGAATGTGCGCGCGTCCTCCAGGGTGATGGCCTCCAGGTCGGGGATGTACCCGATGGTGGGCCACCCGTAGGGGTGCTCGCCGGGGAAGAGCAGCTGCCCCAGCCGCTCGTCGGCCATGCCGTAGGGGCGGTTCTCGTAGTGCTGCTTGCGCTCGTTGATCACCACGCCGCGCTGCAGCTCCAGCATCTCCTCGCCCAGCACCGGGAGGAAGTGCGCCATGCGGTCGCGCTCCAGCCAGAGCGCCAGCTCCACCGCGTGCGAGGGGACGACCTCGTAGTAGTTGGTGCGGTCCAGCCAGGTGGAGCCGTTGTTGGTGCCGCCGGCGCGCTCCAGCAGGTCGTCGAAGGCGCCCTTCGGGGCGTGCTCGGAGCCCTCGAACATCAGGTGCTCCAGCAGGTGGGCCAGTCCGGTGCGGCCCGGCCGCTCGTGGCGGGAGCCGGCGTGGTACATGAGGTGCACGGCGACGATGGGAGCGCCGTGGTCCTCGTGGGCGATGACGCGCATCCCGTTGCCCAGCAGGTGCTGCCGGAAGGGGATGCGGATGCTCGGTACGGAGAAGCGGGTCACGGGTCGCTCGGGTGCGATTGGCTGTGTCTCGTGCCGGGCCGGGAGCGGTGTGCAATCGGCGCGCCCCGGGTGGTTCGGGCCCGAATCTAACACATCGCGTGGGGTGGCGGGAAACGGCGACTGCTGGGGGTGGGCGTGCCCCTCGCTGGCGCTCGGGTCGGGCTGCGGCTCCGTATGGCAGCAAACGACGCTGCCCAACGGAGGCGAGCCCCGGGAAACAGCCCCCGGGTCTCGCCCCTTCGGGCTCGCATCCCTCACGCGGGGTGCGGTGCCTTGTTCGGACTGATCGAGGGGAGCTGATGAACCGGGATGAAGACTTTCCCACCCCGCCGCCCTGGCGGAGCCGGGCGATGCTGGGGGTGCTGCGGCGGCTGCCGCAGGGGGCGCTCAGCCGCGCGTTCGGCGCGGTGGCGGACGTGCCGCTGCCGCGGGCGCTGCGGAGGCCCGTGCTGGGGGCGTTCGCGCACGGCGTCGGCGCCGACGCCGGCGAGGCGGAGCTGCCGCTGGAGGAGTACGGGTCGCTGAACCGATTCTTCACGCGGAAGCTGCGCGAGGGGGCGCGGGAGTGGCCGCGGGATCCGCGCGTGGCGGCGTCGCCGGTGGACGGGACCACGGGGCAGGTGGGGCGGGTGCGCGAGGGGCGGGCGATCCAGGCCAAGGGGCGCGGGTACTCGGTCGCGGAGCTGCTGGACGACGCGGAGCAGGGGGCGCGCTACGACGGGGGGGCGTTCGTCACGCTGTACCTGAGCCCGCGCGACTACCACCGCATCCACGCTCCCTGCGACGGGCTCATCCGCCTGGCGCGGCACGTCCCCGGGGAGCTGCTGCCGGTGAACGCGCCGGCGGTGGCGCACGTGCCGGAGCTGTTCGCGCGCAACGAGCGGCTGGTCTGCTACCTGGACGGGCCGCTGGGGCGCGTGGCGGTGGTGGCGGTGGGCGCCTACAACGTGGGGCGCATCTCGGCGGCGTTCGACCCGGCGTGGAACGCGCCCCCGGGGCGGAGCGCGTGGGTCACCAACCGCCGCGGCGCCGACCAGGGCGAGACCCGGGTCTACGACCCGCCGGTGCGCGTCCGCCAGGGGGACGAGATCATGACATTCCACCTGGGCTCGACGGTGGTGCTGCTGTTCGACCCCGGCCGGGTGGAGCTGGAGCCCGGCCTCCGCGCGGAGATGCCGGTGCGGCTGGGGGCGGAGCTGGGGCGGGGGGAGCCGGGGTAGTCGCAGCACGCCGCCTCCCGCCGGGCAGCACGTTGCTCTTCCAACGTGCGCAATGGTACAATTCGCATGGTTGCTCGTGTGCCCGCCCGCTTACCACGCTCGGATTGCTCGTGCCCACCAACATTATAGCGTACCGCGTGTTCGTGGCCTCCCCTGGAGGACTCCAGACGGAGCGGAACGCGTTCCGGGACGCGCTCGCGCGGTACAACGAGGTCGATGGCCTTTCCCGCGGAGTCATGTTCCTTCCGGTTGGTTGGGAGGACACGCTGGGAGGCATCGGGCGCCCTCAGCACATCATCAATCAGGACCTCCGCGAGTGCGACTTCATGGTCCTGATTCTCTGGGACCGCTGGGGCTCGCCCCCGGACCGGGAGAGCCGGTTCCGGTCCGGAGTCGAAGAGGAGTTCCACGTGGCCATGGAGTGCCTGCGAGACCCTGCGGTACCCATGCAGCAGATCGTGGTGTTCTTCAAGGCAGTCCACGAAAAGCAGCTCAGCGACCCCGGGCCTCAGCTCCAGGCCGTCCTGGAGTTTCGGAAGCGGCTGGAAGAATCAAAGGAGCACCTGTTCCACACGTTCGACGAGGTGCGCTCCTTCGAAAACCTGTTGTCCCGCCACCTGGCGAACTGGGTGCGTGTTCACGAAAAACGGCAGTCGCCGGAACAGGTTCCAGGCGCGATCACCACCGGGAGCGAACTCGACATCGCACAATCCGCGTCAGGAGCGTCCAGACTCCCGCAGGCTTCAAGGACAGTCGGCGGAGAGCTTATCGCCGAGGCGGGGCGCCTCCAGGAGGAGGGCCGGATGACGGATGCGGAGGCACTTCTCGCGCGTGCGGTGGTCCGAGGCGGAGACAGCGCTGCGCTCATTGCATACGGAAGGTTCCTCGAACACGATGGTCGACTAGCACAAGCCCTTGAAATGTACGAGCGGGCGGTGGAGGTAGGTGGCGAGACCGGCGACGAGAAAACGGTTGCCGAGGCGCTCCTCTACTTGGGAGAAGTACTGCGCACGCGTGGCGACCTTGAGGCCGCAGAGCGAGTCAGTCGGAGGGCCTTGGAGGCGAGTGAGCGTTTGGGGTTATTCGAAGGAGTTGCTGATGCACATCGAACTCTCGGCATCATTTTCTTCACGTGGGGCAAGTTGAGCGAGGCCGAGCAG
>DATABU010000285.1:0-3752 GCA_036259415.1 Longimicrobiaceae bacterium | reverse complement strand
CGATCCTCGAGCGCAACCTCGCACCGGACGGGCGCGTCCTGCTCGCCGATCCCTTCCGGCCGCTCGGCCTGCGGCTGCTGGAGGGGTTGGAGGCCGACGGCTGGGCGATCGCGCTGAGCAAGTGGAGCGTGGGGGAGGAGTCGGCGCGGCGCCCCGTCGGGGTGTTCGAGCTGGCGCCGCCGGCCGGGGGCTGAGAGCCCGGACCCGGCGCGGTCGGCGGGTCCTCACGGCCGGCGGACGTGCCGCTGCTCGGCCATGAACAGCTCCCCGTCCGCCCTCTCGATCTCGTACTGGACGAGCGCGCCCGAGGCGTAGCCGTTCCGGATGCGGCCGCGCCCGCGCTCCGTCGCCACCTCGTCGCCCCTGCGGAACCGGAAGGTGGAGTCTGCCCCGGCGTCGTCCAGGGTGACGAGCCCGTCCCGCCAGTGGATGTGGAACGGTCCGACCCCGTGCACCTGCACCACGGCGGCTTCCGGGGAGCGTGCGAACATGGTGGTCCCGCCCGGCGCGAAGGCGTAGCTCCCCGCCGGCAGCGCCCGCAGCGCCGCGGAGTCGAAGGTCTCCCCCACCCCGAAGTACCAGGTCCCCTGCACCACCGTGATGTGCTCGTCCACCGGGTGCGAGTGCGGCGGGACCACGGTCCCCGGCAGCTCGCGGATGCGCATGACGAACGGCTGCCCCACCGCCTCCGGGTCTCCGTAGAGGATCTCCACGTCTCCGGACATGGGCCCCAGCGGGATCATCCGCGGCTCCCGCGGGCCCCGGCCCCCGTCCGCGCGGGCCACGCCGCTGGCCGCGTCCATCGGGGGCTGGGTCTCCCCCGCCGGCTCGGCGGCGGGGCGGGTGGCCTGGCCGCAGGCGGCCAGCGCCAGGTAGATCAGGAAGCGCGCTGAGAGCATGTCGCACCTCGTCGGACGGGGAGCCGGAGCGGGCCGCCGCCGCAAGTTACCCCCGCTCCATCCGCCGGTCCAGCGCTCCCCGGCTGGCCCCTCCTCTCCACGACCCGGCCCCGCCGCTCGCACCCCGTCCCCTCCCTCTTGGGGATCCGGCGTGCGGAGCGGATCGTGTCGGTGGCCCCCCGCGCATGCGTACGGACGTTTCCCCCGGCCAGGAGGTGGAGAACAGGGGCGCGGCGGGCCGAGACCGCCGGCACGACGGGCCGCGCAGCCCGCGCCGCCCGCCGGCCGGCGAGGACCGAGGCCGAGGAGGAAGAAGATGAGGAGAATGATTTGTCTGGGCGTGGTGCTGGCCTGGTCGATCCTCGCGCCCCACGGGGCGGGAGCCCAGCAGCGCGGCGCGATCGCCGGGCGGGTCGCCACGCAGGCCGGCGGGCAGCCGCTGGCCGGCGCCACGGTGACGGTGGGCGGCACCGCGCTGCGGGCGGTGACCGATCAGGCCGGGGCGTACCGGATCGCCAACGTCCCCGCGGGGACGCACGACGTTACCGCCACCATCCTGGGGTACGCCCCGCGCTCGCAGCGGGTGACCGTGGCCGCCGGGGAGACGGCGGACGCCGCCTTCGCGCTGGAGGCGTCGGCGCTGGAGATCGGGGGGCTGGTGGTGACCGCCTCCGGCCGCGAGCAGCGCCGCCGGGAGCTGGGGAACGCCGTGGGGAGCATCGACGTGTCGGAGGTAAACCTGGCCCCCGTCTCCGACTTCTCGCAGCTGGTGCAGGGGCGCGTCGCCGGGACGACGGTGCTGCAGAGCAGCGGCACCACCGGCGGCGGGTCGCGCATCCGCATCCGCGGGAGCAACAGCATCTCGCTGAACAACTCGCCGCTGCTGATCGTGGACGGGGTGCGCGTGGACGACGCGGCCACCGGCGAGAACGTTCTGGGCTTCGGGGTGGGGGGCCAGGAGCCGTCGGCGCTGAACGACATCAACCCCGAGGACATCGAGAACGTGGAGATCCTGAAGGGCCCGGCGGCGGCGGCGCTGTACGGGACGGCGGCCGCCAACGGGGTCATCCAGATCACCACGAAGCGCGGGCGCGCCGGCTCGCCGCAGTTCCGCTTCTGGACGGAGTACGGGACGCTGGAGCAGCCCACCCGCTTCCCCGACAACGTCACCGCGCGGGGGACGCTGGTGCCGGGCTCGGGGGTCACCAACGTGGCCCCGGGGACGCTGGGGCGCTGCGACAACATCCGCCGGGCCATCGGGAGCACGCCGGGGCCCAGCGAGATCGGCTGCAGCGCGGTGACGGAGACCTTCCGCTACAACCCGCTGGAGAACCCCGCGACGGCGCCGTTCCAGGACGGGAACCGCCGCTCCGTCGGCGGGAGCGTCTCCGGCGGGGGCCAGGAGGCGACGTTCTACGTGTCCGGCGAGTACGAGGACGAGACGGGCGTCCTCCCGCAGAACGACCTGCGGCGCGTGCGGGTGCAGGCCAGCCTCACCGGCAACGTGGGGTCGAGCCTGACCGTGGGCGCCAAGGCCGGCTTCGTGGAGAGCGACCTGCAGCTCCCGCAGAGCGACAACGCGCTCTTCGGGATCCTCCCCATGGGGCTTCAGGGGAGCCCCCTCCCCGCCAACGTGGAGACCAACGGGGGGTTCGCCAACGACCCGGCGTTCTTCTACGACTGGAAGACCTTCCAGGACCTGAGCCGCTTCACGGGGAGCGTGCGCGCCGACTGGCGCCCGCTGGCCTGGCTGAGCGCGAACGCCAACGCGGGGCTGGACCGCGCGGCGCGCCTGGAGGTGAACCGCCTCCCCCGCGAGAACGCGTACGGCGTGTTCGGGCCGCCGTTCGACGCGGGGTTCATCCAGAACTACGACTACGACATCTACAACGCCAGCGCGAACGGGAGCGCCACGGCGGTCTTCCCGGTCGGGGACGACCTGGTCTCCACCACCTCGCTGGGGTCGCAGTACCTGCGGGAGACCCTCCGCCGCCTCTACGCCTTCGGCGCGGGGCTCACCCCGGGGATCGAGACCTCGCTGGGCGGCGCCACCAGCGACTTCTCGGCGTTCGAGCAGAACGCGCTGAACGCCACCGTCTCGGCGTACGCGCAGCAGCAGCTGGCCTGGCGCGACCGCCTCTTCCTGAACCTGGCGGCGCGCGGCGACCAGAACACCGCCTTCGGCGCGGACATCGGGTGGATCTGGTACCCGTCGGCGAGCGTGTCGTGGGTGCTCTCGGAGGAGCCGTTCTTCCCGCAGGCCGCCTGGATGAGCAACCTCCGCCTGCGGGCCGCCTACGGGCAGTCGGGGCTGCGCCCGGGGCCGGACGACGCGCTCCAGTCGTTCGCGCCCACGGTGGCGACCTTCCAGTCGACGGACCTCCCCGGCTTCATCGTCAACCAGGTGGGGAACCCCGACCTGAAGCCGGAGCGCTCCACGGAGTGGGAGATGGGCGTGGAGGCCGGCTTCCTGGACGAGCGCATCGGGTTCCAGGCCACCTACTTCGACAAGACCTCGCGCGACGCGCTGGTGGCGCGCCCGCTCCCGCCCTCGCTGGGCGCCAGCCAGCAGCGCTTCGAGAACCTGGGGCGGGTGGACAACCGCGGGCTGGAGCTGGTCCTGAACGCCCAGCCGCTCCGGCGCGAGAGCCTGCAGTGGGGGCTCACGCTCACGGGGTCGTGGATCCGCAACGAGCTGGTGGACCTGGGCTCGGACGCGCAGGGGAACCCCATCCCGCCGATCATCTTCGGGCTGAACGTGGACACGCAGCGCCACGCGGAGGGCTACCCGCTGGGCGCCTGGTTCCAGCGGCCGGTGGTGAGCTTCGCCGACGCCAACGGCGACGGGCTGCT
>DATABU010000284.1:0-3084 GCA_036259415.1 Longimicrobiaceae bacterium | reverse complement strand
GCGCGGGGTGCGGCAGGTTCATTTGTCGAGGCGGTACAGGCGGACGTGCTCCACGTCCAGCTCGTCCCGCCAGACGCCCAGCAGGTAGTCGCCGCCGATCTCCAGCACGCGCAGCCCGGCGGGCGTCTCCACTGTCCCCAGCAGCGCCCCCTCGGGGTCGAACACCGTCCACCTCCCCGGCCCGTCCGAGCCGATCGCGTGCTCCCGCAGCCACACCGCCCCCTCCCCGTCCACGCGCATGTCGGCGAAGGCGGACTTGGTCCGGGGGAAGGGGGTCGCCTCCAGCAGGCGCTCGGACATGTTGCGCTCCTCGCCCGTACCCGCGTTGGCGAGCTGCTCGTCCCTGTAGCGCTGGACCTCCTCCGGCGTCAGCGGCTCCGGCTCGCGCGGGGCGCGGATCACCCGGCGCAGCCCGCCGTCCGCGCCGTACACCTCCACCGCGAAGCGCTCGCTGTCCGCCACGTAGAGCTGGTCGCCGCGCGCCGCGCGGAAGGTCTCCAGGCCGAACGGGACCCCGCCCGTCGCCATCCAGCCACCGTTCTCCGTGCCGCGGACGGAGACGGACTGCCGCCCCGCGAAGCGGCCCAGCGTCTCCGGCGCGCCCCCATCGGCCGGGAAGCGGAGGATGGGGACGGTGTCGCGGGCTCCCGCCGGGCCCTGGAGACGAGCCAGGCCGGCGAGCGGCATGGCCGCCAGCGAGCCGTCCTCGAAGACGCCGTCCACCTGGAGGAGGCGCACGTCCCCGCCCGGCTCCAGCGTCTGCGCCCGCACGAAGGCGCCGTCCGGCCCGAACACCGAGAAGCGGCGAGAACGGAGGTCCCACGCGCCGACGGAGTCCCCGGCGAGGCGGAAGAGCCGCGCCAGGCCCAGGAACTCGCCCGGCCCGCCGCCGCTCCTCCCGGCGGTCAGGAGGTGGCGCCCGCCCGCGTCGAACCAGCGCAGGTGGCTCGCCTGCCGGTCGGCGACCACGATGCGCCCGTCGGAGAGGCGGACGGCCGAGGCCACGTCGCCGAACTGGTACGCAGGGTCGCCGTCTGCCACGCCGACGTCCACCAGGGGCTCGGCGGAGACGGTCCACCCCTCGCCCTCGCGCCAGGCGGGCGCGGCGCTCTCCACGATGCGGACGTCCGCGCTGTCGCGGACGGCGACGGCGCCCGCGCGCGCGGACCCCTCGCTGCACGCGGCCAGCGCGGCGGCGAGGACCAGCAGGAGCGGGGAGGCGGCTCGGGTCCGCATGTGTCTCCGTGTCAGGGGGTGCGCGGGTCGGCCGGTCTCACGCGCCTGGCCTTTCCAGCCGGTACAGCCGCACGTGCTCCACGTCCAGGTCGTCCTTGGCCTTGCCCAGGATCCAGTCGCCGCCGATCGCGTAGACCTCCAGGCCGGCGGGCGTCTCCACGGTCCCGAGCCAGCGCCCCTCCGGGTCGAACACCGACCAGCGGGGCTGCTCGTCGCCGGGCCTGCGGTAGTCCTCCACCCAGAGGTTCCCCGCCTCGTCGAGGCGGAACGAGGCGAAGGCCGGGAAGGTGGCGCGGTGGGGCGCGTTCCGCTCCCGCTCCGCCATCTTCTGCATGAACGCGCGCATGGACGGTGGAGCCTTGGAGTAGTCCCGTCGGCTCTCCCGCTCCTCGTGGTAGCGCCGCACGTCGTCCGCCGTCGCCTCCACCGGGGGACGGGCCCGCCGGACCAGGCGCCGAAGCGCACCGTCCGCGGAGTGCTCCGCCACCTGGTACGTGCCGTTGTCGCCCACGAAGAAACGGTCCCCGGCGACGCGCAGGAGCCCATCCCGCCCGAAGACCACCGCGTTCGTGGAGAAGCCCCCGTCCGACTTGTCCAGGTAGATCTCCTGGCCGGGCACCCGGGCGAGGGTGTCGCGCAGCGCGCCCGCGGGGGAGAAGCGCAGGTAGACGACCGTGTCGCGCCGCTCGCCCGGCCGGGCCTCGAAGTACTTCTGCGGGTCGAAGCCCTGGGCGCCGACGAACGCCCCGTCCGCGAACGCGCCGCGGAACCGTGGGGTCATCCCCTCCAGCCCTGCGGGGCGGACCACCCGCGCCAGGGCGCCGTCCGGTCCGAACACGGTCGCGCGGATCAGCTTGGAGTCCCAGACCAGGAGCGAGTCGCCCGCGAGCCGCGCCAGCGCATCCACGCGCTCGAACTCGCCCGGGCCGCCCCCCTGCCGCCCCGCCGTGCGCAGGTGCCGGCCGCGGGCGTCGTAGAAGCGGAGGTCCTTGCTCCCATTGTCGGCCACCACGAGGGTCCCGGCGCCCAGCCGCACCGCGCCGGCGACCTCGCTGAACTGGTAGGCGGGGTCGCCGTCCGTGACGCCGACGTCCAGGAGGGGCTCGGCCGAGACGGTCCATCCCTCCCCCTCGCGCCAGGCGGGCGCGGCGTTCTCGACGACGGTGATCCCCGCGCTGTCGCGCACCACGGGGCCGGCGGCGCGCGCGTCCGCGCCGCACCCGACGGCCAGCAGGGGGAGGGCCGCGATCCCGGCGGGGCGGAGCACGGGCGCGATCCTCATGCGCTCAGTCCCCCATCGCCATGCCGGCGTCCACACCGACGGGCGCCTCCGCCACCGGGGCCGGCGCCGCGGCTCGGCGCCCGCCCCAGCCGCGGATGCGCTCGCCCAGCTCCTCAAGCAGGTCGTATGAGACGGGGATCACCACCAGCGTCAGCGCGGTGGCGCTCACCAGCCCGCCCAGGACGGCGATGGCGAGCGGCGCCTGCAGCTCCGCCCCCGGGCCGATCCCCAGCGCCATGGGGAGCAGCCCCAGCCCGGCGGTGATGGTGTTCATGACGATGGGGCGCAGGCGGGCGTGCCCGGCGGCGTAGATCGCCTCGTGGCGGCTCATCCCCTCCCGGCGCATCTGGTTGATGAAGTCCACCTTCACCACCGCGTCGTTGTCCACGATCCCCACCAGGATCACCATGCCGATCAGGCTCATAGTGTTGATCCCCGCCCCGGCGATCCAGAGCGCCAGCGTGGCGCCCACCGCGGCCAGCGGGACCGCCAGGAGGATGATGAAGGGGTGGAGGAGCGACTCGAACTCCGCCGCCAGGAGCATGTAGACCAGCAGCAGCGCCAGG
>DATABU010000283.1:0-5654 GCA_036259415.1 Longimicrobiaceae bacterium | reverse complement strand
GCGGCGCTCGCTACGATCAGACGGCCGGCTCGAAAACGACTGTAGTGCTCCGTGTCCGCCGCTGCATCAGTGACGCAGGCCCAGGTCGGCGATCAGCGCCCGGTAGCCCTCGAGGTCGTTCTTCTTCATGTACGTCAGCAGCCGGCGGCGCTGGCCCACCATCTTCAGCAGCCCCTGGCGCGAGTGGTGGTCCTTCTTGTGCGTCCGGAAGTGGTCCGTGAGGTGGTTGATGCGCGCGGTCAGCAGCGCGACCTGCACCCGGGTGGAGCCACGGTCGTTCTCGTGCGCCTGGTACTTCGTGATGATCGTGTCGCGATCGATGGTCGCCATGCGAGTCGGTACCTCCAGAAGAGTCTATGCTGGTCGGGAAGTGAGCCGATCCTTCGAGTTGCCTGAAACCGCTCGGGGATCAATTTGCACAAGCATTCATAATAACCCCGCGGGCGATTCCGCACAAGCCGCGACCCCGCGCGGCGCTACGTCTTGCAGCCGGGGTCGGTGAAGCGCACCACCTGGCCCGAGTAGAACTTGGGGACCGTCGGGTCCGCGGTGTTCACCCCGCCCCGCTGCGACTCCTCCACCACGTGGATGGCCGCGTCGCCGCCGCGGCTCTGGATCTCGCTCCGCAGGTCCGCCCGGTTGGAGAAGGTGCCGAGGACCTCGTACGCGCACCGGGGGGCCGCGGAGAAGACCTGCGGGCCGCCCGCCTGCCGCTGCTGGACCACGCCGGGCGTGCAGCCCGCGAGGAGCAGTGCGGCCGTACCGGCGGCCAGGGTGGTTCGACGCATCGGAGCCTCCGTCGGATGATGAACGGGGTTCGGTGCGGGACGGCCCCTAGCGGGCGCCCCCACCCCGGAGGACGGAGCGACCCGCCTCCTCGTCACGCCGCATCTGCTCGACCAGCCCGTCCACCGAGTCGAAGGACATCACCCCGCGGATGCGCGCGGTGAAGTCGACCCGGACCCGCCGGCCGTACAGGTCGCCGCTCCAGTCCAGCAGGTACAGCTCCACCCGCGGCTCGTCGCTCCCCAGCGCGGGGCGGGGCCCCAGGTGGAGCAGCCCGGGGAGCGGCTCGCCGCCCACCCAGCCGCGCACCGCGTAGATCCCCTCCAGGGGGAGCATCTTCTCCGGGTCGCCAACGTGCAGGTTGGCGGTGGGGAAGCCGAGCGTCCGGCCCAGCCGGTCCCCCTCCACCACCGTCCCCTCCAGCGAGTAGGGCCGCCCCAGCCCGCGCGCGGCGGCGGCGACGTCGCCCTCCGCCAGGGCGCGGCGGATCTTGCTGGACGAGTACGGCTCGCCGTTGCCGACGGCTTCCACCACGTCCACGGCGAACCCCAGCTCCGCGCCGATCTCGCGCAGGGTGTCCACGCCGCCCTCGCGCCCGCGCCCGAAGCCGTGGTCGTAGCCGATCACCAGCTCCTCCATCCGCAGCCGCCCGATCAGGATCTCCTCCACGAAGCGGCGCGCCGGGTACTCGCGCAGCGTGGGGGTGAAGGGGAGGAAGACTGCGTACTGGAGCCCCGACTCGGCCAGCACCTCGCGCTTCTCGGCGGGGGTGGTGAGCAGCTGCGGCGCGTCCTGCGGGCGCACCACCCGCAGCGGGTGCGGGTGGAAGGTCGCCAGCACGCTGCGGCGTCCGGTGCGCTCCGCCCGCCGGACGATCTCCTGCAGCACCTCCCAGTGCCCCCGGTGCACCCCGTCGAAGGTGCCGACGGTGACGATGGAGCCCCGCCCGTCCGCCGGGATCGGGGGCGGGAGGGCGGGGTCCACCGCGAACCGTTCCGGGGAGCTCACGCGAGCACCTTCCGCGGCTGGATGCGGTCGCCCGCGCGCTCCCCCACGGCCAGGAGCGCCCCGTCCGCGCCCAGGACCGCCACCGGGGGCCCCTCCGGGAGCCCGGCGGGGGCGGGGACGGCGCGCCCGTGCCCGATGGCCGCCGCGCCCGCCGCGTCCACCTCCGCGCGCGGGAGGTGCGCCACCGAGGCGGCGGGGGAGAGCGCCGCCTCGAGCACCCGCTCCGCGTCGCCGAGCGCATCCAGCGGGACCGCGCCCTCCACTCCGTGCCGGCCCACTCGCGTGCGGCGGAGCCGGGTCAGGTGCGCGCCCACGCCCAGCGCCTCCCCCGCGTCCCGGGCGATGGCGCGGATGTAGGTGCCGCTCCCGCACTCCACCTCGAACTCCACCTCCGGGAGCCGTACCTCCAGCACGTCCAGGCGGTGGATGACGACCCGCACGGGCCTGCGCTCCACCTCCTCGCCGCGGCGGGCGGCGGCGTACATCCGCTCGCCCCCCACCTTCTTGGCGGAGTAGCGGGGCGGGAGCTGGTCGCGCTCCCCCGCCTGCGACGCGAGCGCCTCGCGGACCCGCTCCTCCGGGAGCGAGCGCCAGGCGTCGCTGCGGGCGACCGTCTCGCCGGTGAGGTCGTCGGTGTCCGTGGCCTCGCCGAGCTGCAGCGTCGCGCGGTACGTCTTGGGGAGCGCGGTCAGGTACTCGGCCAGCCGGGTTGCCGG
Source organism: Longimicrobiaceae bacterium (assembly GCA_036259415.1). GTDB lineage: Bacteria > Gemmatimonadota > Gemmatimonadetes > Longimicrobiales > Longimicrobiaceae > JAFAYN01. Next base: position 3,144 of record DATABU010000283.1, on the reverse strand, counting down.
CCCGAAGCAGACCAGCAGCAGCCCGGAGGCGAAGGGGTCGAGCGTCCCGGTGTGCCCCACCTGGCGGGTGCGCAGGGCGCGGCGAACCGCCGCCACCGCGTCGTGCGAGGTGGGGCCTTCCGGCTTGTCCACCGGGAGCACGCCGCCGCGGGCGGCGAGGGCCGCGACCTCCGGGGGCGCGGCGGGGGCCGGCGGACGCGTCACCCGTTCTCCCGCTCGTCGGGGGCGGGCTCGTCGCCGCCGTCCGCCGGCTGCTCCGCGGGGAGCACCTCGCGCAGGAGCGACTCGATGCGGCTGGCCTCCTGGAGCACCCGGTCCAGCTGGAAGTGCAGCTCGGGGATGCGACGCATGTGCAGCCTCCGCCCGAGCTGGCCGCGGATGAAGGGAGCGGCGCTCCGCAGCCCCTTCAGCGCGTCCTCCTTCTCCCCGTCGTCGCCCAGGACGGTCACGTACACCTTGGCGTGGTCCAGCTCCGGCGAGGTCTCCACGGCGGTGATGGTCACCAGCCCCACCCGGGGGTCGCGGACCTCGTCCCGCACCAGGAGGGAGACCTCCTGGCGGAGCTGCTCGTTGATGCGGTCGGTACGTCGAAAGCGCGGCATCGGAACGAATCATGAGAAAGGGACGGGGCCGGGTCGCGGGAGACAGCCCTGCAAAAGCGGTGCTGTCTCCCGTCCCAGGCCCCGTCCCCTAGTAGAACGTCGTGTACGAGCCCACGATCCGGGCTCCGGACTCCTCCTCCACCATCCGGTCCACCGAGGAGAGCACCGACTGCGCGTGCCGCCGGTCGCCCGACACCAGGCAGGCGGCGAGCTCGGCCCGCTGGTGCGCGTCCTGGTGCGCCGTCTCGGCCACCGACACGTTGAACCGGTTGTGGAGCCGGTCCTTCAGGCTCTTCAGCACCTGCCGCTTCTCCTTCAGGGAGGCGCAGCCGTGCAGGTGCAGCTCCCACACCACCAGGCCGACCACCATCTCGCTCCGGACGCTGGGGGTCCGAAAGGGACGGGCGGGGCGCGGCCCGTTGCCGTGCCCCGCCCGTCGTCCGGCTAGCGCTCCTCGGACGTGCTGGCCAGCGTACGCGCGACCTCCTCGACGCGGTAGCACTCGATGATGTCGCCGACCTTGATGTCGTTGAAGTTGTTGACGTTCAGGCCGCACTCGAAGCCTTCGCGCACTTCCCGGACGTCGTCCTTGAAGCGCTTCAGGCTCCCCAGCTCGCCCTCGTACACCTGCACCGCGTCCCGGATCACGCGGATCCGGCCGCGCCGCTGGAGCTCGCCGTGGGTGACCATGCAGCCGGCCACCGTGCCCACGCGCGGGACCTTGAAGAGCTGCCGGACCTCGGCGGTGCCCAGGAGCACCTCCTTCTCCTCGGGGGAGAGCATGCCCTCCATCGCCGCGCGGACCTCTTCCACCGCCTCGTAGATGATGTTGTAGAGGCGGATGTCCACGTCCTCGCGCTCGGCGACGCCGCGCGCCTCGCCCGTGGGGCGGACGTGGAAGCCGATGACGATGGCGCCCGAGGTGGAGGCCAGGAGCACGTCCGACTCGTTGATCGCCCCGACCCCGCGGTGGATCACCTGCACCCCCACCTCGGAGGTGGCGAGCTGCTCCAGCGAGTCCGAGAGCGCCTGCACCGAGCCGTCCACGTCGCCCTTGATGACGAGGTTGATCTGCGTGGCCTCGCCCTTCGCCAGCATCTTGGAGAGGTCGGTCAGCTTCACACCGCGGCTGCGGATGCGGATGCGCTTCTCGCGCTCCAGCCGCTGGCGCGTCTGGGCGATCTCGGCGGCCCGGTCGGCCTCCATGGCCACCATCTGGTCGCCCGCGCCCGGCACGCCCGGCAGACCCAGGATCTGCACGGGGATCGCCGGGCCGGCCTCGTGGACGGGCCGGCCGCGCTCGTCGAGCATGGCGCGGATGCGGCCGTTGTACAGCCCGCAGACGACGTGGTCACCCACCCGCAGCGTGCCGTTGGTCACCAGCACCGTGGCGACCGGCCCCTTGCCGACGTCGAGCTGTGCCTCGATGACCGTCCCCACCGCCTCGCGCTCGGGGTTGGCCTTCAGCTCCAGCACCTCCGCCTGCAGGAGGACCTTGTCCAGCAGGTCGTCCATCCCCATCCCCTTCTTGGCGGACACCTCGGCGGACATCACGTCGCCGCCGAAGTCCTCCAGCACCACCCCGTGCTGCAGAAGGTCCTGCTTGACCTTCATGGGGTTGGCGTCGGGGAGGTCCACCTTGTTGACCGCCACGATGATGGGCACGCCCGCGTTCCGGGCGTGGCTGATGGCCTCGATGGTCTGGGGCATCACCGAGTCGTCGGCAGCCACCACCAGGATGACCACGTCGGTGACCTCGGCGCCGCGGGCGCGCATCGCGGTGAAGGCCGCGTGGCCCGGGGTGTCCAGGAACGAGATGGAGCGGCCGTCCTGAAGCTCGACGTGGTACGCGCCGATGTGCTGGGTGATCCCGCCCGCCTCGCCCGCGATGACGTTGGTCTTGCGGATGTAGTCCAGGAGCGAGGTCTTGCCGTGGTCCACGTGGCCCATCACGGTGACCACCGGGGGCCGGCCCTGCAGGTCCCCCGGGGCGTCCTCGGCGACGATCTCCTCCATCTCGGCGCCGTACTCCTCCTCGCGCACGGCCTTGAAGCCGAACTCGTCCAGGAGCAGCTCGATCTGGTCGAAGTCGAGGCGCTGGTTGATGGTGACCATCAGCCCCAGGTTCTTGAACGCCGACGAGATGATCTGCGTGGGCGACACGTCGATCAGCTCGGCGAGCTCGGCCACCGTCAGGAACTCGTTGACGCGGACGGTGGTCGCCTCCTCCTGGCGCCGCCGCTGCATCTCCTCCTCGCGGCGCTCCTGCATGGACGGGCCGGCGTCGCGCTGGCCGCGGCGCTTCTTGCGGCCGCCGGACTCCATGGCGGCCATGGTCTTCTTGAAGTTCTCGTCGACCGCCTCCTGGTCGACCCAGCCCTTCTTCTTCTTCTTGTCCTTCTTCTTCTTGCCGGCGGACTCGCCTGCTCCCGGGGTGCCACCCGCGCGGGCCGGCACCGGCGGGGCGCCCTTGCGCACCGGGGTGGGCGCGAAGCCCTCCGGCCGGGCCGGACGCGGCCCGTCGGGCCGGGCGCCCTGCGGG
>DATABU010000282.1:0-2561 GCA_036259415.1 Longimicrobiaceae bacterium | reverse complement strand
CTCCGGAGCGAGGCCGGGCTCTCCCTGGTGGAGCTGGCGGTCGCCGTGTCCGTGCTGGGGCTGGCGCTGGCGCTCGCCGCGCCGGCCATGCCGCGGTCGCGCGCCGGGGCGGACGCCACCGCCCACGCGCTCGCCGCGGTGCTGGCGCGGGGCCGGTTGGCGGCGGTGCGCGAAGGGCTGGAGCTGGAGGTGGAGGTGGACGCCGCGACGGGGGCGTACCGGGTGCGGACCCCCGCCGCGGGCGGCGCGGACTCGCTCCTCGCCGGGGGCGGGCTCCCGCTGGAAGGCGGGGCGCGCATCGCTCCCGCGGCGGATGGGCGGGCGCACCTGCTCCGCTTCGGGGCCCTGGGCCGCGCGGAGGGCGGGCCGGTGCGGGTGCGCGACGCGGAGGGGCGCGGGCGGGTGGTGGAGGTGGATCCCTGGACGGGGAGGGTCCGTGTGCGGGAGGAGTAGCGCCGGGTTCACCCTGGTGGAGGTGGCGGCGGCGCTGGCGGTGGCCGGGCTGGTGCTCGCGGGCGCGCTGGGGGCCGCCGCGGCGGACGCGCGGGCCAGCCGCGGGGCCGCGGCGACCGTGGAAGCGTCCGCGCTGGCGGAGGACCTCCTCTTCCGGACGCCCTTCCTCCGCTGGGACTCGCTGACCGCCTTCGGCACCCAGGGCGAGGGTCGGTTCGCGGCGCCGCTGGACCGCTATCGGTGGAGCATCGAGACGGCGCCGGTGCCGGGCGAGCCGGAGCTGGTGGAGGCGACGGTGGTGGTCGCCTGGACGGACGGATCGTTCACCGCCTCCACCCGCTACGGCCCCTCCCCGCTGACCCGCGCCGAGGAGGCGGAATGAGTCGCCGGGGGTTCGCGCTCCTGGAGGTGGTGGTCGCCGTGGCGGTCGCCGGCGTCGTCGCCCTTCTGGTGCACCAGGGCCTCCGCACCGTGTTCGAGGTGGAGGACCGGGCGGCCGGGGTCCGGGCGGAGGCCGCCCGCGCGGCCGCGGTCCGCAGGCAGGTGGTGGCCTGGCTGGGCGCGGCGGTGGTGGAGGGGAGCCTGGAGGGGTGGGACTTCGAGGGGACCTCAGGCGTCACGGCCGAGGGCGCCCCGGACGCGGTGGTCTCCTTCGTCACCCTGGCGCCCGGACCCTTCCGGCCGGGGCGGGCGCGGCTGACGCTCCACGTCGCGCGGGAGCCCGCCGCGGGCACCTCCGCGCTGGTGGCGGAGCGGGACACCGCGTGGGGCGCCGCCCCGGAGGTGCTGGTCCCCGGGGTCACCGGGCTGGCCGTGCGCTACCTCCACACCGTGGACGGGGAGCGGGCCTGGACCGACACCTGGCGCTCCTCCGCGCAGCTCCCGGAGGCCATCGAGCTGCGGATCTTCGGCGACTCCATCCCCCCCGTCCTGCGCCTCCCCGTGTTCGTTGTGCCCCGGAGCGGCGCGTGAGCGCGGCGGGGCGGACGAAGGGGGAGGACGGGTTCGCGCTGGCGGCGGCGGTCCTGCTCCTGGTGGTGGTCGCGGCCTTCCTGCTGGACGCGGCGCTGCGCTCGCGGGCGGAGCGCGCCGCGGCCTGGAACACCTCGGTGGAGGTGCGGGCGCGGGCCGCAGCCCGGGGCGGGCTGGCCCACGCGCTGGTGTGGCTGCGGGCGCTGCAGGCCCGCACCGTCTCCGCCGGCGGGGGCGACCCGGCGTCGTTCGACGCCTGGAACCGGATCGACGCGCTGGGCCCGGAGCTGGGACGGGTGGAGCTCCCGGGCGGCGGGCGGTACACGGTGGCGGTGCGGGACCCCGCCTCGCTCCTCCCCCTCAACGCGGCGACCGCGGACGAGCTGCGCCGCCTCTTCCTGGCCTTCGGAGCGGGGGAGGAGACGGCCCGCGGCGCCGCCCTCGCCGTCGCCGACCGGCGGGAGCGCACCGGTCCCTACGGCGCGGTCGAGGAGCTCCGGGGCGAGGAGTGGGGCGCTGCGCTCCCGCCGGAGGCGCTGGCGCACCTCACCGTGCTGGGCGAGGGGCGCGTCAACCTGAACACGGCCTCCGCGCCGGTGCTGGGGGCGCTCCCCGGGATGGGCGACGAGGCGGTGCGGCGGGTGCTCTCGCGCCGCGAGGGTGGGAGCGCGTGGCGCAACCTGTTCGAGCTGGAGGGCGGGCTCTCGCCCCCCGCCCGGGAGGAGCTGCAGCGCAATTTCGCGGCGCTGGCGCGCCGGGCGAGCTTCGAGCCCGCGCTGGTCGAGGTGACGGTGGAGGGGACGGTAGAGCACGCGCGGGTCCGTACGCGGCTGCGTACGGTGGGGGTGCGGGCGGGCGCATCGGTGCAGGTGGTCTCAACGGTGGAAGAATGAGCGAGCGTGAAGCGGGTCGGCGGTTGCTGGCGGGGAAGCGAAGGCTGCGCCTGGGGCTGGCGCTGGGCCGGGGGCATGCCACGGCGGTGGAGCTGCCGGGCGGCGCCGTCCACGCGCGCGCCGTCGGCAGCTCCACCGCCGTGGCATGCCCCCGGCCCAGCGCCAGCCCCAGGCGCAGCCTTCGCTTCCCCGCCGGCAACCGCCGGCCCGCTTCACGCTCGCTCATTCTTCCACCGTTGAGAC
>DATABU010000281.1:0-8931 GCA_036259415.1 Longimicrobiaceae bacterium | reverse complement strand
CGCCTCGCGCTCTTCCGGGAGGGCCGCCGCGCCCCCGCCCCGCCCGTCAGAACTCCCCCACCATCCCGATCTCGGTGCGCAGCTCGTACCCCAGCTCGCGCCGCACCGTCTCCTGCGCCAGGTCGATCAGCGCCCGCACGTCGGCCGCGGTGGCGCCCCCCAGGTTGACGATGATGTTGGCGTGCTTGTGGAAGAACTGCGCGTTCCCCAGCACGTGTCCCTTGAGGCCGCACTGGTCGATCAGCCGCCCCGCGCCCACCCCCTCGATCTTCTGGAAGATGGAGCCGGCGCTGGGGTACAGCCACAGGTCCGGGTGGCGGTCGTCGCGCCACTGCAGGTTCTCGCGGATCACGTCGCGCAGCTCGTCGCGCGGCTGCGGCTCCAGGCGGAAGACGACGTCCAGCACCACGTCCGCGCGCTCGTGCAGGATGCTGTAGTCGTACCCGAAGCGGAAGTAGTCGCGGTCCACCTCGCGTACCCCGCCCTCCTCGCTGAGGATGGTGGCGCTCTCCACCACCTCCTCCACGAACATGGTCCGCTCGCGCTCTGGCGGCGGCGAGAGGAAGTGCAGGTTCTGCCAGATGGCCCCGCCCACGGTGCTGGGGATCCCCACGTAGTGGTGCAGCCCGCCCAGCCCGCGCGCCACCGTGGCCTGGATCAGGTCGTGGTAGACGCGCACCCCGGCCCCGGCGCGGACGCGGACGTCGTCCAGGAACTCTATCTCCTCCACCTCGTTCTTGATCACCAGCCCGCGGAAGCCGCCGTCCCCCACCAGGATGTTCGCCCCCATCCCCAGCAGGAAGAAGGGGACCTCCAGCTCCCGCGCCGCGCTCACCGCCTCCGCCAGCTCCGCCGGCGTCCGCGCCCGGTAGAGCAGGTCCGCCGGCCCGCCGATCTTGAAGGTGGTGTAGGGCGCCAGCGGCACGTCGCGCTCGATGCGGTCCGCCGGCAGGCGCCGCTCCAGCTCGGGGGTGGGGGTCTCGACCGTGTTGGGCATCCAGCGCGTTCCGTTCCGGGGAAAGAGGGCGGGTCCCCCCGCCGGGCGCCGACCCCGGTTGCAAGCCGGGTGCCCGGGAGGCCGCCCGCCCCGCGCGGCCGGACCGTCACTCGCGCAGGAAGACCACTCCCCGCGTGAGCCAGCCCGTCACGCTCAGCGAAGTGATCCGCCCCTGCCAGTCGCGCTGGAAGGTGATCACCCCGAAGCCCGACGTGAAGGCGTCCCGGTACTCGGGGGCCAGCGGGGTGTACCGGCCGGGCCTGCCGAGCATCAGCAGCAGGCGGTCCCCCTGCTGCTGGACGGTGAAGGTGCCGTTCGCCTCGCCGCTCGTGTACCGGCCGGCGAACTCGCCCAGCTCGGCCATGGTCGGAGTCCACTCCGCCACGCGCTCGAACCGCGTCGTGTCGCCCCCCGTGGCCGGCCAGACCCGCATCCCCTGCACCTCTCCACCGGGACCCGCCAGGAACTCGCCGCGGGCGTAGCCGCCCGCGAACACGAAGGTGGTGGGGGAGGTGGGCTCCAGCGTACCCGCCCCGAACTCCACCGACCCGGGGAACCGCCAGGCCCCGCCCTCCACGCCGATGCGCAGGGGCATGCCGGTCGGCGCGTGACGGTACAGTCCGGCCTTCGCGGCGAGCTGCACGGGAGCGAGGGCCACGGTGGGCGGCGGCGGTGATCCCGGGCCGGGCGGGGGAAGCTGCCCCGGGAGAAACGCATCCGCCGCGGCGTGGCCGAGCGCCACCGGGTCCACAGACACGTCGTTGCAGAGCAGCGCCACCGACACACGCTGCTCGGGGTAGCGCGCGACGAAGGCCCGGTACCCCGCCATCTTCCCCCCGTGCTCCACCTCGCGCACGCCCCGGTACCGCCTCAGCCAGAGCCCGAGGCCGTAGGGCACCTCACGTCCGTTCGACAGCCGCAGGGGCGTCTCCATCTGCCGGACCAGCTCCGGGGAGACGACGCGCCCCGCGGCGAGCGCCTCGTTCCACTTCAGCAGGTCGCCGACCGTCGTGAGCAGTCCGCCCCCGCCGTGTGTGTTCTCGACAGAGTCGCGCCTGCGGAAGCGTCCCCGGCCGTCGGGCTGGTACCCGGACGCCAGCCGCTTCACCATGCGCGTGTGGTCGTCGCGCCACTGCGTGCTGGACATGCCGAGCGGCTCGAACAGGCGCCGCCTCGTGAACTCGGCGAAGGGGATCCCGCTGACTCGCCCGACCAGGATGGCGGCGAGCTCGAAGTTGGTGTTGCTGTAGGAGAACTCCGACCCCGGCGCGAAGTTCAGCGCGCGCTGCCGGCTCGCGATGCCGAGCACGTCGTGGTTGGAGTAAGCGGCGGTCTCACGCGTCCAGCCGGTGAAGAGCGCGAGATCGCTCCACTCGCGCAGGCCGCTCGTGTGGTTCAGCAGCTGCCGGATGGTCACCGGCGATCCGTAGTCGGGGAGCTCGGGGAGGTGACGCCGCACCGGCTCGTCGAGCGACAGCTTGCCGTCCTGCACGAGCAGCAGGACCGCGGCGGCGGTGAACTGCTTCGACACCGAGGCCGCATCGGACACGGTCTCGACGGCGAACGGCACGTCGTGCTCCAGGCTCGCCATGCCGTACGCCCTCGCCAGGACGGTCAGCCCGTCCTTCGCGACGGCCACGGCGCACCCCGGCGAGGAGTCGCTCGCCCACGCGAACGCCCGGTCCACCGCCGCGCCCGGGTCGGCGGCCTGGGCCCCGAGCGCCGGCGGGGCTGCCGACCCGATCATCCATGCGGCACCCAGGCTCCGGAGAACCGACCGACGCATCGGAGTCGCCCCTCGCTGGAGGTCGAAGGTCCCGGAGAGACGTGCTCGTCCGCCGTCCACGCTCAGCGCGACCGCACCAGCCGCACGTCCCCGCTCAACGTGGTGACGTAGAGCTCGCGCCCTCCCTCGCCGAGGGTGCCCCGGACCCGGCGGCGCATCTGCCGGCGCTCCACGTCCAGCGGGAAGTCCGACCGGATCTCGCCGCTCATGGTCTCGATGCGCACCTCGGTGCTGGTGCGCGCCGGAAGCTCCAGGGTGACGTCGCCGCTCACCGTGCGGAAGTCCAGCTCCCCGCTCCACCGGCCGTTCCCCAGCGAGGCGAAGATCTCCCCGCTCACCGTGGACGCCTCGCCGTAGTCGGAGGTGGAGATGCGCACGTCCCCGCTCACGCTCCGGGCGTCCACCCTCCCGCGCAGCCCCTCGGCGTGCACGTCGCCGGAGACGTTGCGGGCGGCCAGCCGCACCCCGGCGGGGACGCGCACCGTGAAGTCCACCGACACGTCGTTGTCCTCGACGTTCAACCCGCGCCAGTCGCCCGGGTCGCAGCGGTTGTAGCCGCCCTCGCCCTCGCCGCCGCGGTCGCGGCGGCCATCGCGGCTCCCCCGCGGGTACACGGCGCACACCGTGACGCCGTCCTCGTGCGGGACCACCTCCATGCGCACCGTCTCGGGGGCGCTGCGGCCGCCGCGCTTCACCGCGACGACCTCCACCTCGCTCCCCGAGGCGGGGAGGGCGCGGATGGTCCCGCGCACCCCCTTCACCTCGATGGTCTTCCCCGCGGCGATCCTGCCGCTCCAGCGGAAGGGCTGCTCCTGCCGGGTGGGGGCGGCCGCGGCCAGCCCCGCCGCGCTCAGCGCGGCGATCCAGAGGTACCGGTGCATTGTTGGCCTCGGAGACAGGGGGGTGGGGTCAGGGAGTCGTGGGACGGGGCGCCGGAGCCGGGCGGGCGCGCTCCCGCTCCTGGCGCGCCTGCCGCCGGGCGCGATCCCGCTCCTCCTGGCGTGCGCGCGCCGCGGTCAGCTGCGCGGACACCTCGCCGGGACGGCGCAGGTGCACGTCGCCGCTGAAGGTCTCCAGCTCCACCTTGGCGCTCCCGGAGCCCAGCACGTAGGAGAAGCGCCGGCCGCGGTCGCCGTCGCGGGCGGGGAGCGCGAAGCTCGCCTCCACGTCGCCGCTGAGCGTGGCGACGGAAACGGCCGCGTCGGCGCCGTCGGGGATGGAGGCCACCACGTCGCCGCTGTGGGTCACGAAGCTGTAGCGGCCGCGGGGCTGCACGGTCCCGTCGTAGTAGACGTCGCCGCTCACGGTCCCGGCCTCCACCCGGCCGGAGGTGATCCGCTCCAGGTAGATGGCCCCGCTCACCGTCTCGGCGTAGATCTCGCCGGTGGAGCCCACCACGCGGACGTCGCCGCTGGTGGACCCGCCGCGGACCTGCCCCTGCGCGCCCTCCACCAGCACCTCGCCCTGCACGGTGCGGACGTTCACGTTCCCCCGTCCGCCGCGGACGGTGACGTCGCCCTGCACCGACTGGGCGGAGACCTCGCCCTGCACCCCCTGCACGTCGATCTCGGCGTGCATCCCGGACAGGTCCAGGCTCATGGACGCGGGGACGGTGATGCGGTAGTCCACGATGTTGGCCGGGCCGTAGCGGGAGCGGGCCTGCACCCGCACCACGGCACCGGTGTTCTCCACGTCCACCTCGGTGCGGGACGAGTGCTCCGCCTCGATGCGGACGGCGTTCCGGTCCCAGGTGCGGACGGTGATGTCCCCCCCGGTGTTGCGGACCTCCAGGCGCGCGTTCGGCTGCACGGTGAAGGTCGTGTCGGTCTGGGGGGCGGCGGCGAGGACCGCTGCGAGCGCCCCTCCTGCGATGGTGGCGAGCATGGGTGTACGCTTCTCCGGGTTCGTGTCAGGTGACGGCGGTGACGATCTGGCTGGCCTCGCGGAGCAGGTCCAGCTTCCGCTGGCGGGTCCCGGCGAGGTAGGTGTTCAGCCGCGCGTTCGCGGGGTCCGCCTCCAGCGCGCGGCGGGCGTCCTCGATGGCGGCGTCGATGGTGCTCAGGCTCTCCTCCAGCACCTGCACGGTGCGGGGGTCCAGGCGGTCGCGGCCCTGCTCCAGCACGTCCTGCAGGTCGGCGACGGCCGCGTCGTACGCCGGGTCCTCGTACGCCACGAAACGCGAGGAGGGCTCCGCCCCCGGGACCGTGGCACGGGTGCCGCGGCGCGGCGCGGCCCGCCCGCTCGGGGGTGCGGGCCCGGCGCGCTCCACCCCGGCGTCCGCCTCCGGCTCCACGGACTCCGCCACGTTCTCCAGCGGCTCCTCGGCGGCGGCGCCCTCCGCGACCGGTACGGCGGGGGCCTCGCGGACCACCTCCACCGGGGCGACGGCCACCGGCCCGGCGGCGCCGGGCTGGCCGCCGCGGAGCGTCATCCACACCGACCCGGCAGAGGCGAGCGCCAGGACCAGCCCCGCCGCCAGGAGCTGCGGCACGGAAAAGGAGATGCGGCGCCGCGCCCGCTTCGCGTCGAAGAGGGACACGACCCGGACCTCCGGGGGCTCCGCTCGGATCCGGTCCGCGATCCCGGCCCACAGGTCGGCCGCCGGCTCGCGGTCGCGCAGCCCCGCCGCCCGGTCCACCACCCGGCGCAGGTCGGCCAGGACCTCGCGGCACCCGGCGCAGCTCCGCAGGTGCTCCTCCACCTCCCGGGCCTCGTCCGCGGCCAGCTCGCCGTCCAGGTATTCGGAGAGTCGATCGGTGAAGCGATCGTTCATCTTCGTCTCCTCTTTCACTTCAGGTGCTCCCGCAGTATCATCCGTGCCCGGTGCAGCTGCGACTTCGAGGTCCCCACCGAGATCCCCATCGTCTCCGCGATCTCCTCGTGGCGGTAGCCCTCCACGTCGAAGAGCACGAAGACCTGCCGGGCGCCCTCGGGGAGGCGGGCGATCGCCGTCTCGAAGTCCATCGCCAGCTCCGGGGTGCTGCGCCGGGCGGCGGCCGACTCGATGGCCGCGTCGTCCTCCCGGAACCGGTCCCGCCGCGTGGCCGAGGAGGCCCGGCGCGCCAGGATCAGGTTCACCGCGAGCCGGTGAAGCCAGGTCCCGAAGGCCGCCTCGCCACGGAAGGTCTTCAGCTTCTCCCAGGCCCGGACGAACACGTCCTGCGTGGCCTCGTCGGCCTCGTCCGCCCCGATCATGCGCCGCGCGAGCGTGTTGATCCGGCCCACGTGGCCGCGGTAGAGCCTCTCGAAGGCGCGGGCGTCGCCGCTCGCGGCCAGGAGCGCGTCCACCGCGTCTCCCGAGGGCGTTGTCTCCGGTGGTCTGGTCAGGGTCATCACTCCGGGCGGTCCGGGTCTAGGTTCACCCGGTTGGACAGGAGGGGGTGGGGAAAGGTTGGAACCGGGGAACCCGGAGTGTAGAATATAGTGTCGCGCCCCCGCCGGGGGCGCCCGTGACCCGTCCGGGGGGGCGGTCGTCTATCGTTCGGACCCAGTGTGCGGCCTTCGACCCCCGCGATCCGTAGCATCATGAGCGACCGTATCCACGCTTACCTCGACGGGGACCTCCCCCTGGACGACCTCTCCCCCGCGGAGCGCGCCGCGCTCGCGGAGATGGAGGACACGCTGGGAGCGGTGGTCGGACACCTGCGGGCCCTGCCCACGCCGGACCTGACCGCCGCGGTCATGCGCAGCCTCCCGCCGCAGCAGGCACCCGCCGTCGCCGCCCGCGCCGAGCCCGCGCCCTGGCGGCGCCTGTTGGAGTGGCTGTGGAGCCCGCACCCGGTGAGCTTCACCTTCCGCCCGGCGTACGCCCTGACCGGCGCGATGCTGGCGGCGTTCGCGGTGGTGCAGGTGCCGCGGCTCCCGGCTCCCGCCGCGCCCCCGGTGGCCGTGCGGGAGGCGCCCCCTGCGCCGGCGGCCCCCACCATGTACGTGCACTTCCGCCTGGAGGCGCCGCAGGCCCACCAGGTCGCCCTCGCGGGGACCTTCACCGGGTGGGAGCCGCGCGACGTCCTGCGCGAGACGGAGCCCGGCGTCTGGACGGCGCTGGTCCCGCTCCGGCCCGGGGTGCACGACTACGCCTTCGTGGTGGACGGCGAGGAATGGGTCACCGATCCGGCCGCCACGCAGGTGGAGGACAGCTTCGGCGGGACCAACAGCCGCATCTCGCTCCCCCCGCCCGGCTCCGCATGACGTTCCGGTCCCCGGGTGCGGGGAGGAGACGGCTCCTCCCCGCGCTCTTCTTTGTACTGCTCCTGGTCCCCACCCCGGCGCCCGCACAGTGGAGCGTGGACGCGGCGGTGGGGCGCGCCGTCTACGACCCGCTGGCCTCGCGCATCGGGGCGCTCAACGCCTCGCTGGGGGTCCGCTACCGGGGAGCCGGCTCCCGGCTCGGCACCTCGGAGCGGTGGCTGTACCTCTCCGGCGGCACCGACCTGGGCACCCAGGGGCTGATGTGGGGCGCGGCCGGGCTGGGCGCGCGCGCGGCGGTCCTCCGGGGGACCGGGTGGGACCTGGGGGTGGAGCTGGGCGCCCACGGGTTCGGCTACTCCGAGTCGAGCTACGAGGTGGACGAGGGCGGCTTCCCGACCCCGGTGAAGGACCCCGGCGACTGGGGGGGGACGGTGGAGGCGATCCCCACGCTCGCCGTCCGGCACGGCCGGTTCGGGCTGGAGCTGCGCTCCGGGATGGTGGGGACCTTCGGCCCCGTGGAGGTCTTCGACGCGGCGGAGGACGAGCTCCTGTTCGTGGCGGGGTTCGACGGGGGCGCGAGCGCCACCGTGGAGCCGGTGCGCGGGGTCCAGCTGGGCGCGGTGGGCCGCTACATGCGCTTCCCGGAGGGCGGGTACCCTTACCTCGGCGGCTCGGCGCAGCTCACCCGCGGGCGGGTGGCGCTCTGGGGCTTCGCCGGGCGGTGGATGTCGGACTCGCTCGCCACGCCGCGCAACGCCCTCGGGGTCGGGGCGGTCGTGGAGCCGCTCCCGGGGCTCCAGGTGGTCGGGGGGTGGCAGCAGGAGCCCAGCGACCCGCTCCACCTGAACGCGCCACGGCGCAGCTGGAGCGTGCGGGTGAGCCGCACCCTCGGCAGGAGCGCGCCGGCGCTCCCGGAGGTGGCCGCCCCGCCCGCGCCCGACGGGACCACGGCGATCCGTCTGCCGGCGGCCGCGGTGAGCGCGCCCCCCTCGGTGCTGGGCGACTTCACCGGGTGGAAGCCGGTGCCCATGGTGCGCAGCGGTCCCTTCTGGGAGGTCCGCCTCCCCATCGCGCCGGGGATCCACCACTACGGCTTCCAGGACGCGGGCGGCGAGTGGTTCCTCCCTGACGGCCTCCCCACCGCCGACGACGGGATGGGCGGGAAGTCCGCCATCCTGGTGGTCCCGTGACTCCGCGGACCCGGGTGTGACGCGGCCGGCGGCTCGCTCGTCTCAAGCGCAGAGCCCCGTGGTGGGGTCGACTCCGATCAGTCGAGGAACTGGTACGATGAAGTGGATCCTGATCATCGCCGCCTTCTTCCTCCTCCTCGCGCCGCCCTCGCTGGGCGCGCAGGGAGGGGGTGACGCGGCGCAGAGGATCGAAGCCGCCAGAAGGCGAGCGGACGCCGCCGGCATCCCGGTGACGCTGCTGGACCTGAAGGTGGCCGAGGGGCGGGCCAAGGGGATCCGCCCGGACGTCATCGCCGGCGCGGTGGAGACCCGGCTGGCGCTCCTGTCGCGGGCCCACGAGGCCATGGCGGGGACCCGCGGCCCGCTCACGGCGGCCGACCTCTCGGCGGGCGCCGACGCGCTGGCCGCCGGGGTGAGCCCGGACGCGCTGGGGTCGCTGACCCGCAGCGCCCCGGGCGACCGGCGGGCCGTGGCCATCGCGGTGCTGGCGCAGCTCGTCCAGGACGGCGACGCATCCGACCGCGCCCTGGAGCGCGTACGGCTGGCGCTCGCGAACCCGGAGACGCTGCGGACCCTCCCCGGGCAGGTGCGCCGGGGGCCGGGCGGGCGTGAGACCGCCGGCAGCGCGGACTCGCCCGGCCTCACCAACAGCCCGCCCAACGCCGTCGGCGGCCCGGCGCGGCCGGGGAACGCCGACAGCGGCAACAAGAAGCGCCCCCGCCGCCCCTGACGCGGCACCGGAGTCCCGCCACCACGCCGGAAGCGCC
>DATABU010000280.1:0-4138 GCA_036259415.1 Longimicrobiaceae bacterium | reverse complement strand
CGTCTGCTCAGGTCACGGGGGTGGGCCGCTCCCGACCGAACCCCATCCGGATGCGGCCGTCCGCGGCGGCGGGCGCCGCCGCGGGAGCGCCGTCCGCCGGAGGCTGCGGAGGGTCGGTGTCGCGGCGGACCATCTGCTGCTCGGGGACCTTCAGACCGACGTAGACCCCGCTGCTGATCCCCAGGAGCGCCAGGAGCGTCGCGCTGAACTCCGGCATCGCCAGCTCGGTGTAGACCCGGTAGAGGAACACGCTCCCCAGCACCAGCGTCCACACCAGCATCTGGAAGCGGTGCAGGCTGATCCCGTTCGCGTCCGTGAGCAGGTCCTTCAGGAACCACTCGGAGGCGGGCCACCGCCGGCTCGCGGCCTCCTCCGCCCGCCGCTCCAGCTCGTTCCGCTCCTCCCTCTCCGCCGCGAGACGCGCGCCGAGCACGGGGAGCGCCGCGGCTTCCGCCGCGGGCGCGCCGCCCTGGGCCACGGCCACGCCGAGCTGCTCGTGCTCCGCCTCCAGCTCGGCCACGTAGGTGCTCTGCCGCTCCGCGCTCGCCCGCGCCGCGGCGGCCTGCTCCCTCGCCTGGTCCCGCTTGACGGCGTCCACCCCCGCCGCGGCCAGCAGCGTGGCCGCGCCGATCCCCAGCAGCACCAGCGACTGCGCGTTCAGCGTCTCGTGGTCGCGGGTGACCAGGAGGAGGAAGAGGTACGAGGCCAGGACCACGCAGAACCAGAAGGCCATCTGGAAGCGCGCCAGGCTGTACGGGCGCCGCTCGCTGCCCCCCAGGTCGGTGGGCGCGGGGTCGCGGAGCAGGTCCGAGTAGTGCGCCAGCACGCCCAGCACCAGCAGCAGGAACACGCCGACCACCCAGAGCCAGAAGCGGTCGAGCAGGTCCAGGCGGAGCCCCCCCGGGGCGGGGGGCAGCTCCCGCTCGTCGGGGAACCCGGTGCTGACCGTGACCACGCGGCCGCCGGTGCCGGGCTTCGCGAGGACGGCGTTCCAGGCGTCCCGCGACGCCTCGCTGCGCAGGAGCCTGAACTCCAGCTCGCCGCCGGCAGGGCCCACGGGCTCGGCGCGGGCCTCCTTCAGCGCCCGCCCGTCCAGGTACAGCACCAGGTCGCGGGCGGGCCGGTTCTTCTGCCGGAGCAACTCGGGGAGGCCGTCCACCCGCAGCCGCACCCGGTCGCCCATGGTGGCGGCGCGGGGGGCGACCGCCGTCACGCGCGGACCGGAGGGCTGCGGCGCGGCGGAGTCGCGGACGGTCTGCGGGGGAGGGTCCTGCGCGAGTCCGGGGACGGCCACGGCCAGGAGGAGCGGTGCCAGGCAGCGGACGGCGAGCCGGGTTCGGGCCATGGGAGCCTGCCGGGCGGGGGTGGGGAGGGAATGCCGGGGCGGCGCGCTTCCGTGGGATTGGACGGACGGGCCGCGCGGTTTTCCCGGGAGGTCGAGGGGCTACCGGCGCACCTTCAGCTCGTCCGTCACCGCCGCGAGCAGCTCGTCCGCAAGGAGCGGGTTGGTCCAGTACGCGGTGTGCGCGTGTCCGAAGACGCTCGCCCGCGGGTCGCGCCGGTTCTCCACGCGCCGGGGGTCCTCGGGCGAGCCGGGCGGCTGCTTCCCCCCCAGGGGCGGGTCGTAGAAGTCGACCCGACCGCTGATCGGGTCCAGCGGGGAGTAGATGTTGGTCCAGCGGATGAGCCGCTTCCCGCCCTCCCGCTCGATCAGCGGCTGGACGGCGGCGGCGAGCCCTTCGCGAATCTGAGACCGCTCCTTCTGCGTGCGGAAGATGAACGCCGACTTGTCGAGGGGCGAGCCGAAGGTGATGAGCCGGAGCGTCCGGTCCTCCGCTTCCAGCCCCCTCGCCCCCCGGGGGAGCTGCTCCCGGAGCGTCATGTCCTGGTTCAGGACCGCGTTCAGCGTGTCGTAGGCGACCACCGAGCCCAGCGAGTGGCCCACCACCACGACCCCGTCGTACTCGTGCTTCCCGGAGCCCGCGGCGCGGGCTCCGTAGATGGCGCATCCCACGTCGCGCCCGATCCCGCGGATCTGCGCCCGCAGGTCGTCGAACTCGTTCAGCTTGTGCGACGAGAGGTACACCGCGACGTCGCCCAGGAACTGGACGTAGAACGACCGGATCGCGAGGCAGACGACGACGGCCGAGACGAGGAAGAGGAGCTGGATGCCGGCGGGGAGCGCCGCGTCCGCCCCGGGAGCGGGGAAGAGGCGCGCGGCGGAACCCGAGAGCTGGACCAGGGCGGCCTCAGTCCAGGCCAGGAGCGAGCGGCGCACGCCCGCGAGCGGCCCGGCCCCGGGGAACGAGACCTCGGCGGCGTCGGCGAGCAGGACGATCCCCGACGCCACCGTCCATCCCATGACTGCCAGGGCGGCGAGAGTCGAAGCGACCGACCGCCCCACGGGGCGGAGCGAGAGCAGCGCCGCGGCCGAGAGCACCCCGGCGAGCACCGGACGGCCCGAGGTCCAGAGCCAGGCCAGCCCCGCCAGCGCGGCGGCGCCGAGCACCGCCTGCGCCGCCACCCGCGCGCGCGCCTTCCAGGCCGCCCGCCACACCCCGCGCAGCAGCGCCACCGGGCGCGAGACGATCCGCCAGGCCCACAGGCCGGCGAACGCGGGGAGCACCGCCAGGCCCAGGAGGAGCGGCGATCGGGCCAGGTCCATGAACAGCGTGTCCGTGAGGACGCGAACCGGCTCCGGGAACACACCGGGACCGAAGAGGAACTGCCCTGCCCGGGCGAGCACGGTGAACCCCAGCGCGGCGAAGACCAGGAGCCCCGAGCAGACGACCGCGAACGCGACCACCAGCTGGACCAGGGTCGAGAGACCCAGGGGGAACCTGTGCCAGCCGCCCATCATCCAGCGGTCGAAGTGGCCGCGCAGCGCGTACTCGATCCCCCGGAGCCCCGCGTCGAAGAGGAACCGGGTTACCGCGAGCGCGGAGACCTTCCCCTCCGTGAGCGGCGCCCAGTACGCCTCGTACACGTCCACACGCCGCTTCCGCCCGTCCACCTGCAGGTCGATCTCCGCGCGAGGCAGACGCTGGTCACCGAGCGTGGCGAACTTGACCCGGGTCTCGTTCCCGGACGGCAGCCCGGCCGCGCGGCGGATCGCACCGGCGATCATGTCGATGTGCTCGAACGGGACCTGCTGCCCCATGCCGTGGCACACCAGCACGGCCACCTTCTCGTCCGGCTCCGCGCCCGCCCCCTCGCCCGGGGGAGAGCCGGGCGGAGCCGGGGCCGGGGCCGCCGCGTCCGCAACGGAGAACACCTCCACCGGGAAGGGGAGCCTGCGGGTCGCGCCGTCCGCGCCGAGTACCTGCCGGGACTCGGGCGACATGACCCGCATGCCGGGCTCGGAGCCGGGGGCGCTCTCGCTCATGGGCGGTGCGTGGGCTGGGGGAGGCGGTCGGACGAACGGGGAGGCGGGTCGGGACGCGCCGGGGCAAACAGATGGCAGCGCGCCGCACCACGATGTGTCGGAAGACAAGCCCCGTCAAGGCTTACGGCTTCGGCACGTCGCGCGGGCTCCAGCGGCGAGGGCGGACCCTCCGGGGAGCCGCCCTCGTGCGTCACGGTCCGGGTCGGAAGAGGTCTACCCCTCCCGCCCCTCGTACTCCGACTTCAGCCGCGACACCACGTTCGGGTCGGCCAGGGTGGTGGTGTCGCCCAGGGTGCGCCCCTCGGCGATGTCCTTGAGCAGCCGGCGCATGATCTTCCCCGAGCGCGTCTTGGGGAGGTCGCCCGCGAAGAGGATGGCGTCCGGGCGGGCGATGGCGCCGATCTTCCGCACCACGTGGTCGGAGAGCTCCTTCTTGAGCTCCTCGGTGGGCTCCCGCCCCTCCTTGAGCGTGACGAAGGCCGCCACCGCCTGCCCCTTCAGCTCGTGCGTCTTCCCCACCACAGCGGCCTCGGCCACCGCGGGGTGGTCCACCAGCGCCGACTCCACCTCCATGGTCCCGATGCGGTGCCCCGCCACGTTGAGCACGTCGTCGATGCGGCCGATCACCCAGAAGTAGCCGTCCTCGTCGCGCTTGGCCCCGTCGCCCGGGAAGTACACGCTCTCGCCCGGCTGCGCGTCGTCCCCTGCGCCCACCGTGCGCCCCTGCCACTTGGACCAGTAGGTGTCCACGAA
>DATABU010000279.1:0-2195 GCA_036259415.1 Longimicrobiaceae bacterium | reverse complement strand
CCGGAAGACCTGGCTGGCGGTGGCGCGCGTCTCCTCGTGGTAGAACTTGCCGTGGATCAGCGCGGTGAACCCGTCGCGCGCGTACTGCTCCACCCGCTTCCAGACGTTGAGCACGCTCCCGCAGGTGGTGTCCACCAGGATGCAGCCCAGCGCCCGGAGCCGCCCGAAGTCGCTCACCGTCACCCCGAAGGCGGGGAGGATCACCACGTCCTCCGGGGTGATGCCGGAGAAGTCGAACTCGCCGTCCGCGGCCGCATACAGGAAGACGACCCCCATCTCCGTGAGCCGGCGGTTGACGTGGGGGTTGTGGATGATCTCGCCCACCAGGAAGATGCGGCGGTCGGGGAACTGCGTGCGGGTCTCGTAGGCGTAGTCCACCGCCCGGTCCACCCCGTAGCAGAAGCCGAACTCCTCGGCGAGGCGCACGGTGACCCGCTGCTCCCCCTCGCCGAACGACTCCTCGTAGCCGCGCGCGCGGATGTGGTCCACGAGCGCGCTGTGATAGTCGGCCTGGACCAGCGGCTCGATGGCGCGCTTGAGGCCGAACCCGCGGCGAAAGTAGGTCTGCTCCATGCCTGAAGGCTAACGGGACGCCGGGCCGGCCGCAACCGGAAGCGCGCGCCGGGGCTCGCTTTCCGGCCGGGCAGGGAATAGTTTTTGCCCCGCGGCGGGCGCTCCGGCCCACGCCCCCGGAGACGCATGCGACCCCCTGTCAGGAGAAGCCGGCACCCGATGACGACCCCGAGACGCGCGGCGCCGAGCGGAGGACGAGGATGAGGGCCGCCAGGGGGAAGCGCCTGGGCGGCGCGCCCCGGCCGGGACGCTGGGTGAGGGCCGCCCCGCCCGACGCGGTGCGCGGGGAGCGCCGCGCCGAAATCCTGTTCCTGCTGGCCCTGGGCTTCCTGCTCCTGGGCGGGGTGGTGGGCTTCGCGTGGGAGATGGACCGGCAGGTCCGCGGCGGGATCCTCCGGCAGCGCGTGGAGGCGGCGCGGCGCCCCGACTGGGTCCCGCTGGAGCGGCTCCCCCCCGCCCTGCCGCGCATGGTGATGGCGGCCGCGGACCCCCGCTTCGCCGAGCGGCGGCCGCTGGACGCGGGCGGCGGCGCGGCCGAGGCGTCCATCCCCCGCGACCTGGTCACGCAGGTGCACCTGCTGGAGAACGACCTGGGCGGCGAGGCTCGGGCCCTGTTGATGGCGCCGCTCCTGCAGAACCGGCTCGGGCGGCGCGACATCCTGGAGCTGTACCTGAACCGGGTGTACTTCGGGCGGAGCGGGAGCTACCCGGTGTACGGGGTCCGCGACGCGGCCCGGGAGTTCTTCGGCAAGGAGCCGCAGCAGCTGTCGCTGGGGGAGATGGCCACGCTGGCGGGGCTCCTCCTCCCGCCCCGGATCGAGGACCCGGAGCGCGCCCCGGGGGCGGTGGGGGCGCGCCGCAACGAGGTGCTGCGCAGGATGCTGGAGGCGGGGGCCGTCGACGCGGCGGCGTACCGGGCGGCGTCCGAGGAGCCGCTCGCCTTCCAGCCGGGGGCGGACTACCCGCCCATGTCGCGGCCGCTCAGGTGGGAGGAGCCTCCGCCGGCGCTGCGGCTCCCCGCCCTGCCGAGTCCGGCGGACTCGGCTGCGGCGCGGCCGGGGGCGTGAACGCCCGCGACAGGTGGGCCTGCATGAGCCGCCACTCCCCGCGGTTCCTCAGGTAGACGCCGGAGAAGCGCAGGGTGTCCGCCGCCCCGGCGGGATCCGCGGCCCCGGGCCGCAGCACCTCCACCCCGGCGGAGAACCAGCCGGTCTGCGCGCGCGGCCCCAGGGCCACCCGCACGTCGTGGACGCTGACGGTGGCGGGCACGGTGTCGGTGACGGCCAGGAGGACGGCTGCCAGGCGGTCGGGCCCGACGGCGGGGATCCCGCCCTCGGGCCCGATCACGTGCACGTCCGGCGCGGGGGCCAGCGCGAACAGGGCGCCGCCGGCGTCGCGGCGGTCCAGCGCCGGCCCCACCGCGGCCACGCGGTCGGTGAGCTCGGCGGTGAAGAGCTCGCGCTCGGCCGCGGCGGGGTCGCGCTGGGAGTAGAAGCGGCGCGGGGTCCGCTCGACCTTGCAGGCGGCGAGCAGCAGCGTCGCGCAGAGCACGGTCCCCGTGATTCGGTGCACGGCGTCTCCAGGTGTCTCGGGGGTGGGCGGCGGCCGTACCAAGATGCGGC
>DATABU010000278.1:0-2053 GCA_036259415.1 Longimicrobiaceae bacterium | reverse complement strand
GCGTCAGCGGGGACGCACGCCGCGGGCGGTTCGCAGTCGGGGCCTGCTTGGCCCCCGGGCGATCTCCCCCTCGCTACACCGGCATTCCGGGAAGGTTCACGCGCCGCCGGTCTCGTCGTCCTCCCCTCCACCGGCGAACCGCTCCTCCATCACCTCGCGGATGGCGTCGCCGCCGAAGCCGCGGCGGGCCAGGAAGGCGTAGAAGCGCTGCCGCGCCTTCTGCCGGTCCTCGCCGGCGCGGGGCGACCACTTCGCGGCGGCCTCGCGCGCCAGCTCGGTCTCGGAGACCTCCGCGTCCTCGAACACCTCGCTGATCGCCTCGTGGGCGGTCTCGGCGTCCACCCCCTTTGCGCGCAGCTCCGCGGCCAGGCGGCGGCGGCCGCGCGGCCTGAAGCGCACCCGGTCGCGCACGAAGGTGGCGGCGAAGGCCGCGTCGTCCACCAGCCCCGTCCCCTCCAGCCCGCCGAGCGCCTCCTCCACCACCTCCTCCGGGAACTCCTTCTCGCGCAGTCGGCGGCGCAGCTCCTGCGCGCTGCGCGGGCGGAAGGAGAGGAGCACCAGCGCCGCCTCCCGCGCCTTCCACAGCCGGTCGCGGCGCTCCAGCTCCTCCATCTGCGCCCCGGTTACCTCGTCCCCCACGTGCAGCCTAGCGCCCCAGGCGGTCTCTGCGGCCAGCGCCAGGCGGAACGCGCCGTCCACGTGCACGTCGACGCGGTCGGGGTCGTTCTTCTGCGGGGTGATCGCGGTGATCTTCATCGCTCGGGAGGCACGGCGGATGCGGTCGGGGACCCGCGTTGATACCCCGCGGGGGCTGCCGGCGTGCCCCGCCGGGGCGCCGCGACGAGCCTTGTCGGCCGGGGAGCCGCGCGTTATCCTACGCGCCTTCCACGACATCCGTGCACGTTCGCAACCGAGCCGTGATGGGCCATTCCGCCACCTCCGCCACGCCCGGCCTCGCGGAGCTCCGCGCCCGGGAGTGGCCCTCGCTCGCCGGGGCCGCGTACCTGAACGCGGCCTCCATGGCGCCCACCCCGGAGCGGACCCGCCGCGCGCTGGACGAGCTGAACCGCCGGCGCACGCACGTCCTGGAGTGGCAGGACGCGGACTTCACGGGGCCGCTGAGCCGCGCGCGAGAGGCTGCGGCGCGGCTGGTGGGCGCGGACCCGGACGAGATCGCGCTGGGCCCCAACACCAGCTTCGGCATCAACCTGGCCGCCCAGTGCCTCCCCATCCCGGAGGGGTCCACGGTGGTGGTCAGCGACCGGGAGTTCCCCGCGAACGTGTACCCGTGGATGGGCCCCGGCTGCCCCGGGCGGCTGGAGATCGTCCCCGCCGACCCGCTGGGCCGCCCGGACGAGGACCGCATCCTGGAGCGGCTGGACCGCGGCGACGTGTCGGTGTTCGCCCTCTCCGCGGTGCAGTTCGCCACCGGCTGGCGCGCCGACCTCCCCCGGCTGGGCCGCTTCTGCCGCGAGCGGGACATCCGCTTCGTGGTGGACGCCATCCAGGCGCTGGGGCAGCTCCCGGTGGACGTGCGCGAGGCGGAGGTGGACGTGCTCGCCACCGGCGCCCAGAAGTGGCTCTGCGCCCCCTTCGGCACCGGCTTCGCCTACGTGCGCCGCGAGCTGGTGGAGCGGATGGAGCCGCGCAACGTGGGGTGGACCTCGCTGCGCGCCTCCGCCGACTACGCCAGCCTCCTGGACTACCGCTACGACTTCGTGGAGGACGCCCGCCGCTTCGAGGTGGCGACCCCCGCCTTCCAGGACTACGCGGGCTTCGCCGCGTCGCTGGAGACGCTGCTGGAGGCCGGCGTCGAGACCATCCAGGCGCACGTCGCGGAGGTCCTGGACCCGCTGGTCGCTTGGCTGGCGGAGCACCCCGAGGTGCGGACGGTGAGCGACACGTCTCCCGGGCGGCGCTCCGGCATCCTCTGCTTCCGCCCCCCGGAGCCGGAGGCCGCCTTCGCGGCGCTCACGGCCGCCGGGGTGGTGTGCGTGCTGCGCGAGGGCGCGGTCCGCGTCTCGCCGCACCTCTACAACGACGCCGGCGACGT
>DATABU010000277.1:0-2606 GCA_036259415.1 Longimicrobiaceae bacterium | reverse complement strand
GAAGTAGCGCACGTCGCGCACCTCCACCCCGGTCTCCTCGCGGACCTCGCGGGCCACCGCCTCCTCCAGCGTCTCCCCGGGCTCCACGAACCCGGCCAGCGTGCTGTACATCCCCGGCGGGAGCCCCGGGGAGCGCCCCAGGAGGAGCCGGTCGCCGTCGCGGACCAGCACGATGACCGCGGGCGCCAGCCGCGGGTAGGCGAGCAGCCCACAAGCCGGGCACTCTCGCGCCCGCTCCGACTCGCGCCGCGCGGTCGGGGTGCCGCAGGCTCCGCAGAAGCGGTGCGTGCGGTCCCACTCCAGCAGCTGCACCGCGCGCCCGGCCATGCGGAAGCGCGGCTCGTCCAGCAGCCCCCAGGTCGCCCGCAGCGCGTGGAAGGCCATCCCCGCGGGCGGCTCAAACCCCTCCGGCACCTCCGCGGCCCGGCAGGCGACGCCCTCCAGCGCCTCCAGCTCCAGCGTCCGCAGCGGCTCGGCGCCCAGCTCGCCCGGGTGCGAAGCGAGGGGGAGGCCGGCCGCCTCCCCCTCCACCACCAGCAGCTCGCGGCCGCGGAAGAAGAACCACCACCCTGCGGACGCGCCCGGCGTCACCCCCGCGTCCACGTCTGGTTGGTGCGGTCGATGTCGGCGAAGGCGTTCTCGGGGTCGATCTCCACCCGGACCACCGAGGCCGCGTCGGCGACCGGGACGGTGTGGCGCCGCGCGCCCGCCAGCCAGACCTCCACCGGCACCTCGACGCGCTCCGTCCGGCCGTCCGCGCGGGTGACCACCAGGCGCGCCGGCATGGGGGCGAGCCCGCGGTCCACCACCTCCACCTCCATTCTGTCGCCCGCGACGCGCACCTCGCCGATGGCCTGGTCCAGCGTCCAGGTCTCGTAGAGCCAGCTGCGCCAGAACCAGTCCAGGTCGCGCCCCGACACGTCCTCGAAGGTGTTGAACAGGTCGAACGGCTGCGGGTGCCTGCCGATCCAGCGGCGGCCGTACTCGCGGTAGGCGCGGAGGAAGGTTTCCTCGCCCAGCAGCTCGCGCAGCATCGCCAGGACGGTGGCCATCTTGGCGTAGCTCGCCACGCCGAAGGCGCTGCCGCTGACCGGGTAGCGGTCACCGTGGCGCATGAGCTCCACCTCGCCGCCCACGTCCTCGCCGCCGCGGCGGGCCAGCGCCAGGTACTGGTCGCGCGCGATGGCCTCCAGGTCGTAGCCGTCGAAGAAGTCGCGCATGGCCTGCGCCTGGTTGAAGCGCGTCAGCCCCTCGTCCTGCCACGAGTGGCGCTTCTCGTCCGACCCCACCAGCATGGGGAACCACATGTGCGCGATCTCGTGCACCGTCACCGAGTACAGCGACAGGGTGTCGCGCCGCCCCCCGATGCAGGTCATCATGGGGTACTCCATCCCGCTGCACGAGGTGATGCCGTCCACCGCGGTCATGTGCGGGTACGGGTACGGCCACAGGTATCGCGACAGGAACTCCACGGAGTGCCGCGAGTAGCGCGCCGACTGGTCCCACGCCCACCGCACCCGCTCGGGGCGGTAGAAGGTGTGGATGGCGGCGGTGTCGGCGCGGCCGTCGCCGTCCGCGTCGCCCACCACCGCGTGCGTGGCGTCCCACAGGTAGCGGCTCGAGGTGCCCCAGGCGAAGTCGCGCACGTCCGGCGCGGTGAATCGCCAGGTGAGCCGCCCGCCCCGGCCGGTGCGGGTCGCGCGCCCCGGCCCGCGGTCGTCGGCCGTGACCACGTGCACCGTCCCGGGCTCGCGGCGCGCCGCCTCCAGGCGCGCGAGCGTGCGCGCGGTCAGTACCTCCTGCGGGTTCTGCAGCGTCCCCGTGGCGGTCACCAGCCACCCCTCCGGCACGGTGAGCGAGACGTCGTAGTCCGCGTAGCCCATGTAGAACTCCGCGTTCCCCAGGTACGGGTCGGCGTGCCACCCGGAGACGTCGTCGTACACCGCCAGCTGCGGGTACCAGTAGGCCACGTAGTAGACCTCGCCATCCGTACCCGTGCGCGGGGCGCCGTCCGGCGGGAGCACGTAGCTCCAGGCGAAGCCCAGCTCGGCGCTCTCGCCGGGGCCCAGCGGACGCGGCAGGCGGATGCGCGCGACGGTGCCGTCCACCGCGTACGCCGGGGTGCCCAGCGTGTCCAGCGCCGCCACGGCGGCGAGCGCCCGCCCCTGCGCCGCGACCCTGGAGAGCTCCATCCCCCCGGTCAGGGGGACGGCGCGGTTCCGCCGCACGCCCTCGGCGAACAGGTTCGGGTGCAGGTGCACCCAGATCTCCGTGAGCACGTCCGGGGAGCGGTTCCGGTACTGCACCGTCCCCTCCCCCGCGATCCGCCGCGTGGCGGGGTCCAGCTCCGCGGCCAGGCGGTAGCTCGCGTGCTGCGTCCAGTAGCGCGGGCCCGGGCGCCCGGTCCGGGTCCGGGTGCCCCGCTCCACGCCGCGGCCGAGCGCCCCCGCCCGTACCCCGTGTTCGAGACCCCGGAGTTCGCCCGTGCCGTGGAGCGGGGCACCCGGACCCGGACCGGGCGCCCGGGCCCGCGCTACTGGACGCAGCACGCGAGCTACCGCCTGGCCGCGGAGCTGGACCCCGCCACGCGGCGGATCGCGGGGGAG
>DATABU010000276.1:0-1988 GCA_036259415.1 Longimicrobiaceae bacterium | reverse complement strand
GCTCCGCCGTCCCGTCCCGCTCGCGCTCGCCGCGCTGCTCCTCGCCGCGGCGCCCACGCCGCTCCTGCGCGCGTCCGCCCCGGCCCCCGCGGCCGTGGCGTGCGCGGGCGCGTGCCCGGACTCGGCGGAGGTGACCTACCTGGGGGTGGGCGGGTGGATGATCCGGGTGGGGAGCGACGCGGTGCTCACGGCGCCGTTCTTCTCCACCCCGCGCCTCTCCTCGGTGGGCCTGGGGCGGAGCATCCGGCCGGACACCGCGCGCATCGACGAGCGGATGGGGGCGCTCCTCCCGGACCGGGAGGGGGTCCGCGCCGTGCTGGTGGGGCACTCGCACTACGACCACCTGATGGACGTGCCGTACGTGGCCCGGCGCTACCTCCCCGGGGTGCCCGTTTACGGCAACGCGGCCATGCTGCAACTGCTGGCCGGCGACCCGGTGCGGCCGCGGCTGGTCTCGCTGGAGGAGGACGCCGGGACGCACGAGGCCCCGGGGCGCTGGACCTACCCGCACCCCGACAGCACGGTGCGGTTCATGGCGATCCGCTCCGGACACGCCCCGCACGCGCTGGGCGTGAAGGTGTTCCGCCGGGGGCAGCGCGAGGAGCGCGGCGAGCTCCCCTCCAACGCCTGGGAGTGGTCGGAGGGGGAGGTGCTGGCCTACGTGGTGGACTTCCTGGAGCCCGGCACCGGCCGCGTGCGCTTCCGCGTGCACTTCCAGGACGCGGCCAGCGACGCCCCGCTGGGCTTCCCCCCGCCCTGGACCGGGCAGGACGCCGCGCCCTTCGACCTGGCGATCGTCTGCGCCGGCTCGTTCCGCGAGGCGGGCGACTACCCCGGCGGGATCGTGGGCGCGCTGCGGCCGCGGCAGGTGCTGGTCGGCCACTGGGAGGACTTCTTCCGCCCCCAGACGGCGGCGCTGCGCCTCATCCCCCGCACGGACACGACGGAGCTGCTGCGCCGGGTGGACGCGGCCCTCCCGGAGCCCGGCCGGCGCTCCGTCCCCCGCCCCGGCGAGACGCTGCGCATCCCGGTGCTCCCGCCTGCGGGGAGCTGAATTCCGCGATTCCCGTTGCGGACCGCACGGGGATTTTGGCACTGTGTTCGTGACTAACCCGTTGCAGAACGGGCCTGCTCGGGTGGAAAACCCCCGAAAACGGAGTGGGAAACCTCCCTGAATGTGGAAAACTCGGGACCTGGCACGGGATTTGATATAAGGATCCATCTTTCCGCAGCCGCGCCACTCGGCCGCGGCGCTCCCGCACCGTTTCCCTTGCGTCCGGCCTCCGCCGGAACGATCTTGCAGGCCGGTCCGGACCTCCTCCTCCCGTCCTCTCCCTCCATGGCCGACCCCTCACCCCGCGACCAGCTCCTCCTGGAGCTGGAGCAGCTCGCCGAGCGCGCCACTCCCGGCCCGTGGGAGCCCGAGATGGCGATCGACTTCGTCCGCGGCGAGGCACACCGCACAGTAGTGCACTACCCCGCCGGCTCGCACCACTGCGTCCCCGTGGTGTCCGGGGACGGGGAGCTCTCCGCCGACGACCAGGCGTACATCGCCGCCCTGAGCCCCTCCGTCGCCCAGTGGATGCTGCGCGAGCTGCGCCGCCTCGCGCGCGTGGAGCGCCAGTACCAGCGCATGGCCGCCCACTCGCGCCACGTGGACGAGTTCCTCCGCCGCCGCGGCCTCCAGGGCGAGGCCCAGCGCTTCGCCGCCGTCCGCGAGCAGCTCAGCGAGATCGACTGGGCCTCGTAGACGCGAGCACGGTGCATCCGGCACGCGAAGCGCCCCCGCAGGGAGATCTCTGCGGGGGCGCCGTCGTCGGCGCTCACCCGGCTCGCTAAATCCCCGCCGCCCTTGTAGGTCTGAAGAATTGATCGGGGGATTCGGTGCAGGCCCGGGCTTCTGTGCGCAGCGGTCGGGAGCGGGGCGGGTCTCCGGAAAGAGTCAATCCCCCACCCGGCCACCACTCCCCCGACTCTTTCCTCCGACC
>DATABU010000275.1:0-3407 GCA_036259415.1 Longimicrobiaceae bacterium | reverse complement strand
CGGCCGGCCGCGTTGCGCTCACCTGAGACGGGAGGGGATGGGGTGAACTCGGCAGCCGCATTGCAGACGGGGCTTTCCGCCGACGAGATCCGGGAGCGCGTCCGGGAGCTGGAGCCCTGGTTCCACAACCTGGACCTGCGGGGCGTCCGCACCGCGCCCCAGCACTTCCTGGGGGACTACCCGTCGTTCAAGTTCCGCAACTTCGCGGGGGTCCTCCCCGCGGACCTCACCGGCAGGACGGTGCTGGACATCGGCTGCAACGCGGGCTTCTACTCGATGGAGATGAAGCGCCGCGGCGCGGCGCGCGTGGTGGGGGTCGACAGCGAGGACCTGTACCTGGAGCAGGCCCGCTTCGCGGCCGAGGTGAACGGGCTGGACATCGAGTACCGCAAGCTCTCGGTGTACGACGTGGCCTCGCTGGGGGAGAAGTTCGACTTCGTCATCTTCATGGGGGTGCTCTACCACCTCCGGCACCCGCTGCTGGCGCTTGACCTGCTGCGGGAGCACGTGGTGGGCGACCTGCTGCTCTTCCAGAGCATGCAGCGGGGGAGCACCGGGGTGGAGCCGCTGGAGCCGGACTACCCCTTCTCGGAGGTGGAGGTCTTCGACCGCCCCGGCTACCCCAGGATGCACTTCGTGGAGCGGCGCTACGCCGGCGATCCCACCAACTGGTGGGTCCCCAACGCCGCCTGCGTGGAGGCCATGCTCCGCAGCGCCGGCTTCGCCGTGGTGGAGCACCCGGAGCAGGAGGTCTACCTCTGCCGGGTGGCGGAGCTGCCGGACCCGGAGCCGCGCGCGGTGTACCCGGCCCGCGGGAGGTAGGCCGGTGGTCGAGGCGGTGATGATCTGGAACGAGCCGAACAACACCTCGCACTGGGACTTCGGCATCGACCCGGGGTGGCGGACCTTCGCGGAGATGGCCCGGGCGGCGGCGCAGGCCGTCGCCGCGGAGAGCCCCTCGACGCTGCGGGTGCTGGGGGGGATCTCCCCCATCGAGCCCCCGTTCGTACAGCACATGTGGTCGCTGGGGGTGCTGCAGGAGCTGGACGTGGTGGCGGTGCACGGGTTCCCGCTGGACTGGAACCTGTGGGACCTCGAGGAGTGGCCGCGGAAGCTGGAGTCCGTCCGCGCGGTGACCGACCTCCCGGTGTGGGTCTCGGAGGTGGGGGTCTCCACCTTCGCCTGCGAGGAGACGCAGGAGTACGGGCTGCTGCGCACCGCGGAGCTGCTGACGGGCCGGACGGAGCGGATCCACTGGTACTCGCTCTTCGACCTCCCCCGCGCCTGGGGCGCCACCACGCGCCACCGGGAGCGGGAGGGGTCGTCGTACTTCCGGCACTTCCACATGGGGCTCTTCGACGCCCGCGGCCGGCCGAAGCGGGCGCACCGGCGCTTCGCGGAGCTCACGCCGGAGCTGGGGATCTGCCAGTGGTTCCACTTCGAGGACCCCCGGCTGGACGACGCGGTGCGCTGTCTGCGCGAGCTGGGAGTCACGAAGCTGCGCACCGGGCTGAGCTGGTCGGACGACCACCGGCCGGGGGCGGAGGCGTGGTTCGACCGGCAGATGCGGGCGCTGGACGGGTTCGACCTGACGGTGACCTTCTGCTTCACGCCGGAGCACGCGGGGGTCGTCCCCCACTACACCAGCCCTCCGCAGCGGATCGAGGAGTTCGCGGACTTCTGCGCGCGGATGACGCGGAGGTACGCGGGGTGAGGATGTCTTTTGACGGCGGGGTTGGGCGTGCCCCTCGCGGGCGCTCGGGTCGGGCTGCGGCTCCGTAGGGCACGATAAAACTGTGCCCGACGGAGGCGAGCCCCGCGGAAACAGCCCCGCGGGTCTCGCCCCTTCGGGCTCGCATCCCTCACGCGGGATCTCATCTCCACGACGGCTTTGGCACCGTGAGTCGAACCCTGCTCTCCGCACCGCGGGCGGAGGCGCGCCGCGCCGCCGCCGACCGGACCCCGTCGGCGCTCCCCTGGATCCGGGTGGCGGAGGGGGCGCCGTACTTCGTGACGGAGGACGGCGAGCCGTGGACGCCCGTCGGCCACAACGACGCCATCACCTGGCCGGAGCTGGCGGGGCTCTTCCGCCGGCGCGACCTCCCCGGGGTGGAGGCGCACCTCCGGATGCTGCGGGAGCACGGGGTCACGGTGCTGCGCCTGATGCTGGAGTACGTGCACCGGGAGCACCGCTACCTGGAGCGGCCGGTGGGCGTCTTCCAGCCCAACATGGTCCGGCTCTGGGACGACCTGTTCGCGCTCTGCGAGCGCGTGGGGATGCGCATCCTGCTCACCCCGTTCGACACCTTCTTCACCTGGAACCGCTGGGCGAAGCACCCCTACAACCAGCGCAACGGCGGCCCCTGCGCCGACCGCACCCGGCTCCTGGTCTGCCCCGACACGCGCGAGGCGGTCAAGCGCCGGCTGGCCTTCGCCACGGAGCGGTGGGGAGCCAGCGGGGCGCTCTTCGCCTGGGACCTGTGGAACGAGCTCCATCCCGCCCAGGCCGAGGACCGCTTCGACGAGATCCCCGGGGTCATCGCCGACCTGAGCCGCTTCCTGCGCGGGCTGGAGACGCGGCTGCACGGCCGCGCCCACCCGCAGACGGTGTCGGTGTTCGGCCCCGAGCTGGCGTGGAAGCCGCAGCTGGTGGACCCCATCCTCCGCCACCCGGAGCTGGACTTCGCCAGCAGCCACTTCTACGAAGAAGGCACCATCGACCACCCGCGCGACACCGTGGCCGCGGCGGTGAGCACCGGGCGGCTCACCCGCGAGGCGCTGGCGGAGATCCGCGACCAGCGCCCCTTCTTCGACAGCGAGCACGGGCCCATCCACACCTTCAAGGACCACCACCGCACGCTCCCCGAGGCGTTCGACGACGAGTACTTCCGGCACATGCAGTGGGCGCACTTCGCCTCCGGGGGCGCCGGTGGCGGGATGCGCTGGCCCAACCGCCACCCGCACGTGCTCACGCCGGGGATGCGGCTGGCCCAGCGCGCCCTCGCCGGCTTCCTCCCGCGGGTCGACTGGGCGCGCTTCCGCCGCCGCAACCTGAACGAGGAGGTGGAGGTCTCCACCCCCGCGCTCGTCCCCTTCGCCTGCGGCGACGAGGAGCAGGCCGTGGCCTGGCTGCTGCGCCGGGACACCGTCGGCCCGGACGGACGCCTGCGCGCCGACGCCGCGCCGTGCTGGGCGGAGCTGCGCATCCCGGGGCTGGCGCCCGGCCGCTACCGGGCGACGGCCTGGGACACGGCGGCCGGCGAGGAGCGGGGCGTCTCCGAGGTGGAGGCGGCCGGGGACGGGCTGCGGCTGCGGCTCCCGCCGGTGGTCACGGACCTCGCCGTGGCGGTCCGGCGGACGTGAGCCGTCAGCCGTCCTCCCGGCGCGGTGCCGCGGCCATCCGCGCC
>DATABU010000274.1:0-5169 GCA_036259415.1 Longimicrobiaceae bacterium | reverse complement strand
CCGCGGCCAGCGCGTCCGCCTGCTCCCTGAGCTCGTCGGCCACCTCCCCGAACCCGGAGGCCGGGGCGGTGGGCACCCAGCGGGCGGGGACGGGCTTGAGCACCCCCGAGAAGGTGGGGACGTCGGAGAAGCCCTCGTCCTCGGCCAGCGCCGACGCCCCGGCGAGGAGCAGGATCACCCCGCCGGTGGCGAGCCCCGCGCGCCAGCGCCGCCGGCGCGGCAGCCCCGAGGCGAGCCCCAGGTGTCCCGCGACCAGGGCGGCGGCCAGCCCGGTCCAGGCGGCCAGCGCCACCGGCGCGGACACGGGGTTGTCGGGGAAGAGGAACCCGCCCCACGATTCGGCGAGCCCGTACGCCATGCCGGCCAGCAGGGTCCCCGACGCCACCGCCACGTGCCCTCCGAAGTGGAAGCGGTGTCCCGCCACCCGCCCGGCGACCGCCCAGACCCCCGCCCACGCCGCCACCACGAAGGCGAAGCCCAGCGCGGCGGTCAGGGCGTCGCTGGCGCCCGAGCGCTCGTAGCTCCCCAGCCAGGCGTGCGCCGCCACCGCCGCGCACGCCGCCGCGGGCACGGCGATCCGCGCCGCGCGGCTCCCCGGCCACCCCGCCGCCGGGACGGCCTCCGCCCCCTCGCCCGGGTCGGGGAGCGCCGGGGGGACCTCCTCGTCCGGGTCGCGGAAGACCAGCGTGGTGCGGCCAAGCCGCACCCGGGCCCCCGGCCGGGCCTCCACCCGCGCCGCCCGCCCGGGGACTCCCGGGGTCGCCAGCCCGTTCACGCTCCCCAGGTCCTCCACCACCAGCGTCCCCGCCTCGTCCACCGCGATGCGCGCGTGGCGGCCGTCCACGTAGGGGTCGTCCAGGATCAGGTCGTTGCCGAAGCCGCGCCCCACCGTGAGCGGGAGCGTGGCGAGCCGGAGCCGCGTCCGCTCGCCGCGGGGGCCCAGCACCTCCACGATCATCGCCACGTGATGTTCTCCAGGTAGCGGCCCGTCACCCGGCCGACGTTCTCGTGGCTCACCCCGGCCAGGGTGAGGGTGGACACCAGCCCCGTGTCGCGGCGCCCCAGCACCGCCACCTTGAGCACCGCGTCGTACAGCTCGCCCAGCTTGCGGTAGCGCCGCACGCAGAGCACCGCGCGCACGGGGGTGGAGGCCGCGTTGCGGAGGTTGCGGGTGGCGCAGCGCCAGCTGGTGACGTGCTCCTCCTCGCCCGGAGGGGTGTTGTCGGCCGCGAAGACGCTGGTGTACAGGGCGTAGAATCGCGACGGGTTCAGGGCGCGGGTGGAGATCAGCTGGTGCGAGACGGCCACCACCCCGGACTCCTGCCCCCCGGCCACGAACAGGTAGTCGTCGGTGGAGCAGGCGTGGTCCACCGTCTCGTACGGCAGCTCGCCGCCCCGCCGCGCGTCGCCCCAGCAGCGGAAGAACGGCGCCGGCTCCGTGGGCACCCGGTACGGGCCCAGCGCCACCGTCTTCGTCTTCCCCGCGAACATCTCCCGCAGGTACACGTCCTGGTTGGCGCGGACCTGCGACCCCACCTCCGCGAGCGGGCTGGCCGGCGGCCGGTAGCCCGGGGCCGTGGCGCGGGCCACCAGCGCGGCGGCGCGCTCGGCGGGGACCAGGAAGCTGAGCTGGTTCCCCGCCGTGGAGACGTTGACGCCCACCACCGTCCCGTCCGCGGCGATGGTGGGGCCGCCGCTCATCCCGGGGTTGATGGAGCCGGTGAAGTGGATCTTGGGATACAGCGTGTGGCGCAGGCGGCCGTTGTAGGTCCCCTCCACGATGCTGAGCCCCAGGTCGCTCGGGTGCCCGAGCGAGTACAGCCGGCCGCCCTGCACGGCGCTCCCCGCCCGCAGGGCGAAGTGGCCCCGTGGGCGCACGTCGGCGCGGAGCACGGCCAGGTCGTGCACCACGTCCACCGCGAGCACCGCCACCGGGCGCGCCCGCCCCCCGGCGTCCACCAGCTCGGCGCGGTAGCGGCCGGGGTCGTGCACCACCTGCGAGACGACGTGGTAGTTGGTGACCAGGTGGCCTGCGGCGGTCACGAAGAAGCCGGACCCGGTGGTGGCGCGGGCGGCGGAGCCCCCCTCCACCACCTGCAGCTTGACCACGTGGCCCGCGTAACGGTCGAACACGGCCTCGGTGGAGGTGGGGCCCTGCTGCGCGGCCGCGGGTGCGGCGGAGAGCACGGCCCAGGCCAGGAGCCCGGCCCGGAGGCGCCGGAGCGAGGGGAAGGGGAGGTGCATGGATCGGGAAAGGGTGTGGCGGGTGGGGACGGCGCGTCCTGCGCCGCCTGCAAAGTAGCTCCTGCGCGGGCCGGCGCCTAGCCCCCGCCCGGGGCGTGCACGTCCCTGTCCGAGACGCCCTCGTCGCGCTCCTTCTCGCGCGCCCACTCCCGGTCGTCCGCGTCGGCCTCGGGGGCGTCGCCGTTCTCCGCCTCCCGCTCCGGGGAGAGCACCAGCCGGACCAGGATGGGGAAGTGGTCGGAGCCGATGTCGGGGAGCCGCTCCAGCCGGGCCAGGGTGAAGTCGCCGCTGTGGAAGAGGTGGTCCAGCGGCCAGCGCAGGAACGGCCAGCGGGCGTGGAAGGTGTTGTACATCCCCCGTCCCACCCGCGGGTCCAGCAGGCCGCTGACCTTGCGGAAGAGCCGCGTGGTCGCCGACCAGGCCACGTCGTTCAGGTCGCCGGTGACCACCACCGGCAGCTCCGACCGGGCCGCGCTCTTCCCCACCGCCACCAGCTCCGCGTCGCGCTCGGACGACTCCGGGTTCTCGGTGGGGCTGGGTGGCCGGGGGTGGACGAAGTGCATCCGCACCCGCCTTCCCGAGCCGAGCCTCGCAACCGCGTGCATGGAGGGGATGTCGGGCTCCACCAGGAACTGCACGCGCGCGTCCTCCAGCGGGAGCCGGGAGTAGACGTGCATCCCGTACAGGTTGTCCAGCGGGCACTTGAGGGCGAACGGGTACTCCGGCTCCAGCGCGTCCAGCCGGTCCTGCCACCAGCGGTCGGTCTCCACCGCCACCAGCACGTCGGGGCGCTCGCGGCGCACCAGGCGCAGCAGGGCGTCGGCGTTGCGGTTGGGGGTGAGCACGTTCACGGCCAGCACCGCGAGCGCGTCCCCATCGCCCTCTGCTTCGGCGGAGGCGACCTCCCGGGGGAAGAGCGGGGTGTAGGGGACGATCCACCACGCCTGGTACGCCAGGCACCCCAGCGTGACCGCCATCACCATCCACGACTCCGGCCGGCCCCGGTCGAGCAGCGCCGCCTGGGCCGCCAGCAGCGCCAGCGCGAGCGCGGCGAGCTGGAGGCGAGGGAAGTCCAGCCCGCGCACCCACCACGCCTCGTGCCGCGAGAGCGGGAGCAGCGTCAGCACCAGCAGCAGCCCGCCGAGCCCCGCGAGGATCCAGAACGCCATCCCGACTCCCCTGCGCCCCCGGGTTCCCATCGGCGGAGTGGGGGGGACGGGCCGCTCCGCGGGCGCGCCCAGTGCAAGAGCGGTGCTCCCCGCCCGCTCAGGCCGTGGGCGGCTTGCGGAAGAACGCCACGTCGCGGGCGGGGAGTTCCAGCGCCCAGCCGCGGCGCTCCGCGATCCAGCGCAGGGTCTCCGGGCGGTAGAAGCAGACGTGGGTGGGGTCGCGGGCGTAGCGCCACTCGCCGAACGCCCTCTCTCCCGTGTACAGCTCGGTCATCACGCCCAGCCAGCCGCCGGGCCGCAGCAGCGCGTCCAGCCGCCGCAGCTCGTGGGCGGGGGAGAAGAAGTGCTCGGCGGTCTCCGTGCAGGTGACGAAGTCGTAGGCGCGGCCGAGCGGCGCGGGGTCCGGCGCGAAGAACGGGTCCCAGACCTCCACCGCGAAGCCGCGCTCACGGAGCATGGCGGCCAGCGCCGGGCCGGGGCCGGAGCCGTAGTCCAGCCCCTCGGCGCCCGGGGGGAGCCGCTCCACGAGCGGGGCGGCCAGGCGGTCCAGGAAGGCGCGGTAGCCGGGGTCGGCGGGGTCGTTGCGGTGGGTGCCGTAGTGCGCCAGCTCGGCCTCCGGCGCCGG
This sequence comes from Longimicrobiaceae bacterium, assembly GCA_036259415.1. Taxonomy (GTDB): domain Bacteria; phylum Gemmatimonadota; class Gemmatimonadetes; order Longimicrobiales; family Longimicrobiaceae; genus JAFAYN01. Next base: position 1,131 of record DATABU010000274.1, on the reverse strand, counting down.
CCGATGCGCGGGGTCAAGGTAGACCAGCCCGCAGACGGGGCACTCCAGGTAGCGGCGCCCGTGTGCCGCCGCGAACGGCCGCACGACGGACGCGCCGCAGAGGGGGCAGGGCGGGAGGTCCGGCGCGGTGTGGCTCAGGGCTGCCGGACGTAGGTCGCCACCTCGGTGGCGTGGGTGAGAATGGTGACGGAGTCGCCGCCGATGACCCCCCGCAGCGGCGGGAGGGACGCGCTGATGCCGGTCAACTGCTCGACCCGGTACTCGATGGCGCCGTCCTGGATCTCGTACGTGCCCGCCATGCCGATCGTCCAGTCGTGGGGCGAGCCGTTGCGGTAGCGCGAGTAGTGGATGGTGTAGTCGCCCGCGAAGGTCCCGTCCAGGTTGAGCTGGAGGCTCCCGCCGGTGTAGTCGCCGCGCGTGTCCCCGGAGTCGTAGTAGAACGCGGGGAGCGGCTTCCCGGAGACGCGGGCCAGGGTGTACTGCGCCGACACGAACCGGGTCTCCTCCTCGCCCGGGCCGGTGGTGCCTCCCTCGCAGCCGGCGAGGGCGACGGCGGCCGGCAGCAGGACGGACAGCAGGCGTGTGCGGACCTTCATCGTCACTTCACTCCTGGGATGGGTGTAGCCCGGGCGGTGCGCCCACCCCGGCGCGGCGGGAGCGGGGGCCCGATCTCGTTGACGGTCCCCGGCCGGCCCGGGTCACCGGGGCGGGCGCGCTTTCGCGGCGACCCTCGCGGGCTATCTTGCGAGGGTCGTTCCTTTCCCGCCCGGAGCCCTGCCCATGAGCACCCTCTCGCCGCCGTCCCCCCGCGCCGCCGACCCGGAGGTCCGCCGGGCCGCCGCGTTCCTGGAGCGCCTCTTCCCGGCGCCGCGGAGCTTCGCCGTGCGCCTCTGGGAGGGGACCGTCCTCCCCGCGGACGGCCCGGCCGGGGTGACGCTCGCCCTCCGCACGCCCGGGGCGCTGCGCCGGATGTTCCGCCTGCCGCTGGAGCCGGCGCTGGGGGAGGCGTACCTGGCGGGCGACTTCGACCTGGAGGGCGACCTGTGGGAGATCGGGCCGGCGCTGGCCTCGGCGCGGGCGACGGCGCTCGATCCCGCGTCGGCGCTGGGGCTGGTGCGCGCCTGGCGCGGC
>DATABU010000273.1:0-2951 GCA_036259415.1 Longimicrobiaceae bacterium | reverse complement strand
TCCGGGGCTCCCGGCCCGACTCACGCACGGGCTCGTGCGCACCAATGGAATGCCGGCCTCCTACGCGAAGCGCACTTCTACTATGCTGCGCTCCCGTTTCGTCCGACAGGGTCGGCGCAGCCGGTGTAAGACTCACGCGGGTGCCCGCGTGCACGTCGAGGCCAGGATCGGAGGGGCCGCACCCGCGGGTGCGGCCCCTCCGGCCGTCTTGCCCGGAGGCGGGCGGGGGCGTAGCGTGCTCGTTCCGTTCACCCCCTCCATTCCACACGGGTCGGGCAACATGCATCGGATCGGCCTCGCGCTGCTCGGCGCGCTCGTCCTCGCCTCATCCGCCCGCGCCCAGGAGCCCGCCGCCTGGGGCGATCCGCTGCGCTTCGCCACCTTCTCCATCGCCGCGGTGGACAGCGCCACGGGAGAGAGCGGCGTGGCCGTGACCACGCGCGTGCCGTGCGTGGGGAACGCGGTGCCGCACGTGCGCGCCGGGGTGGGCGCCGTGGCGACGCAGGCGTTCACCCGCGTCGAGTACGGCCCGGAGCTGCTGGACGCCCTCGCCCGGGGGACCGCGCCGGGGGAGGCGCTCCGCCGCGCCCTGGCCGGGGACACGCTCGCGGCGCAGCGGCAGGTGGGGGTGATCGGGGCGGACGGGCGCTCGGCGCAGCACACCGGCGCGGGGACCAGCCCCTGGGCGGGGCACCGCGCCGGCCGCCGCTACGTCACGCAGGGGAACCTGCTGGTGGGGCCGCAGGTGCTGGAGGCGGTCGCCCGCAGCTTCGAGGCGACGGAGGGGAGCGGGCGCCACCTGGCGGACCGGCTGGTCGAGGCGCTGGCGGCGGGGCAGGCCGCAGGCGGGGACGCGCGCAAGGGGCGCACACAGTCCGCGGCGGTGGTCGTGGCCGATCCGCGGCCGGGGCGCTCCCGCCGCCCCGACCGCGTCACCGCCGACATCAACGTCTGCGAGCACCCCGACCCCGTGGCCGAGCTGCGCCGCGTCTACGCCACCATCTCGGAGACGCTGGGCTTCCGCACCCTGCAGCAGTTCAGCGGCTCGGACGTGTGGCAGCTCAAGCTGATGCTGCACGCCCTCGGCCTCTTCCGCCCGGAGCAGCGGGAGCTGGCGCGGGACGCCACGGCGGCCGTCTACACCCCGGAGGCCGTCGCCGCCGTGGACGCCTTCCGGAAGGCGGAGGGGCTCGCCACCGCCGAGCTGGGGACGCCGCCGGGGCTGGTGGACGCGGAGACGGTGGAGCGGCTCTGGGCCGCGCTGGAGCGCGTGGGGAAGGCGGAGGAGGTGCGGCGGCGGATCCGCGAGCTGACGGCGGTGCGGCGGTGAGCGGCGCGTGAGGGTGCGGGGGGGGCGGTCGGCTCAGCCCCTGCCGGGCGCCTGCACGCTCCGGCCCTCCGGCCCCACCTCGCGCGCGTCCTTGTCGTCGCGGAGCCCCAGGAACACCGGCTGCCGCAGCCGCCCGTCCGCCGTCCACTCGGCGAACTTGAGCTCCACCACGGTCTCCGGGCGCACCCAGTGCGCGGGGACCCGCGTCCGCGGCGGGTCGCGGAAGGGGGACTCCTCCGCGGCCAGCGCGTCCAGGCGCTCCCGCATCTTCCGCAGCCCCTCGCGGTCGAACCCCGTCCCCACTCCTCCCGCGAACACCAGCTCCCCCTCCCGGAAGTAGCCCACCAGCAGCGAGCCCAGGTGGGGACGGCTCCGCTGCGGGTCCGTCCACCCGCCCACCACGAACTCCTGCCGGAACTCCACCTTGAGCTTGAGCCAGTCGTCGGAGCGCTTCCCCGGGCGGTAGCGTCCGTCCGTCCGCTTGGCGATCACCCCCTCCCATCCCGCCGAGCGCGCCCGCTCCACCGCCCGCGCCCCGCCGCCGCGGAGGACCTCGGAGACGCGGAGGTGCGGCGAGGCCCCGCCCAGGCACGCCTCCAGCCGCGCCCGCCGCTCGCTCCAGGGCCGGCCCAGGAGCACCTCGCCGCCGTCCGCCAGCAGGTCGAAGACCACCAGCGCCGCGGGGGCCGACGCGGACCGCTCCCGCACCTGCTCGGCGTCCGCGAGGTGCACCCGGTCCTGGATCTCCTGGAAGCGCGCGGGCCTGCCGCGCACCAGGGCCACCAGCTCGCCGTCCAGCACCAGCGGATGGCCCGCGGCGCGGGCCGCCTCCCGCAGCGCCGCCACCACCTCCGGGAACTGCCCCGTCTTCTCGCGGCCGTTGCGCGTCACCAGGCGCGCCTCGTCGGCGGCCGCGTGCGCCAGCACCCGCACGCCGTCGTACTTGACCTCGTAGACCCATCCCTCCCCGGGCGGCACCTCCGTCCCGAGCGTGGCCTTCATGGGGACCAGGTCCAGCGGGAGCGCGGCGGGCGAGCGGGCGGGCATGCGGCCTCCGGGCGCGGGTGGACGGGGTTCACGGACGCCGCGGGAGGGGCAAGACGGGTGCCGGCCGCGGCCCCACCGCACCCTCGTCTGGACTATTGACAAACATTGGACACAGCACGTATCATCCTGCCATGATCCGGAGCGCCGAGCGCCACGTTCCCCGCCATCCCATCCGGGTGGCCGCCGACCGCACGGGCCTCTCGCTGGACCTGCTCCGCGTCTGGGAACGGCGCTACGGGGTGGTCTCGCCGGGGCGGACGGAGGACGGGCAGCGCCTGTACAGCGACGCGGACGTGGAGCGCCTCCGGCTGCTGCGCCGGGCCACCGAGCGGGGCCGCAGCATCGGGCGGGTGGCGAAGCTGGCGACGGAGGAGCTGGGCGAGCTGGTGCGCGAGGACGAGGCGGCCCGGGTGGCGGGCGCCCCCGCGGTGGGGCGGGGGGCCGGCGCCCACCTGGAGCGCGCGGTGGCGGCGGTGCGGGAGATGGACCCCGCCGGGCTGGAGACGGGGCTGCGGCGTGCGGTGGTGGCGCTGAGCGCCGCGGAGTTCGTGGACGGGGTGGCGGCCCCGCTGCT
>DATABU010000272.1:0-18215 GCA_036259415.1 Longimicrobiaceae bacterium | reverse complement strand
GTCCCTGCGCTCCGCTTCTGCGCCGTGCACGTGGAGCACCACCTGCGCCAGCTCGGCTGACCCACGCGCGAAGGCCCCACCCCCCCCCCCGGGAAGGGGCCCCGGAACCTCGCGGAGGACGGCTTCACCCCCGCGGCAGCTCCAGGACGAAGGTGGAGCCGGCCCCCGTGGCGGAGTCCTCCACCCGCACGTCGCCCCCCATGCCGCGCGCCAGCTCGCGGCTGATCGCCAGCCCCAGCCCGGTCCCGTCCACCGTGTGGGTGAGGCTCCGCCCCAGCTGCACGAAGGGCTCGAAGATCTCCTCCCGCTTCTCCGCCGGGATCCCGCTCCCCGTGTCGCGCACCCGGAGCACGACCCGGTCGCCCTCCACGCCGCAGGACACCCGGGCGCTGCCTCCCCGCGGGGTGAACTTGACGGCGTTGGAGACCAGGTTGAGGAGCACCTGCTCGGTCTTGGCGGGGTCCCCCAGCGCCGTCGCCCCGGGGGCGAGCTCGGGCCGCGGGACGTGGACGCCCCGGACCTCCGCCTGGGGGGCGGCCATGGTCAGGACCGCGTCCACCACCCCGGCCACGGCGAAGGGCGCGATCCGGTAGGTCAGGCGCCCCGCCTCCGCCCGGCTGAAGTCCAGCAGGTCCTCGATGATCCCCAGGAGGTGGCGCTGGCTCCGGCGGATGCGCCCCAGCGCCTCCGCCTGGGCGCCGGTGACGGGGCCGTGGATCCCCAGCTCCAGCAGCTCGGCGTAGCCGTCGATGGCGTTGAGCGGGGTGCGCAGCTCGTGGCTCATGGCCGCCAGGAACTCGCCCTTTGCCCGGTTGGCGGCGTCCGCCTCCGCGCGCCGCAGCTCCAGCTCCACCGCCTGGCTGCGCACCTGCTCCAGCAGCGCGGCGAGCTCGCCCGCGCGCTCCTCCGCGAGACGGCGCGCAGTCTCCTCCTCCGCCAGCCGCCGCGCGTCCTCCACGGCCCGGAGCTCGGCCTCGCGCCGGCCGGTGAGGTCGCGGGTGACCTTGGCGAAGCCCACCACCTCGCCCTCCGGGCCGCGGAGCACGGTGATGACGACGTTCGCCCAGAACCGGGAGCCGTCCCGGCGCAGCCGCCACCCCTCGTCCTCGAACCGCCCCTCCCGCGACGCCACGCCCAGCTCGTGGCCGGGCTTGTCCCAGGTCAGGTCCTCGGCCGGGTAGAAGACGGAGAAGTGCCGCCCGAGGATCTCCTCCGCGGGGTAGCCCTTGAGCCGCTGGGCGCCGGCGTTCCAGGTGAGGATGTGGCCGTCGCGGTCCAGCGCGAAGATGGCGTAGTCCCGGACCTGGTCCACCAGCAGGCGGTACAGCTCCGGGCCGGCCGAGCCGGGCCGGGCGGCGGGGGGAGCGCCGGACGTCTCGGGGGCTGGGGACATCATCGGAAGGCTCCTCCTCGCTGCGTCGGCCCGGACGCGGCTCAGCGCGCCGGGGTCGGGTCGGACGAGCCCGCTGGGCGCGCCGCCGCGTAGCCGATGGACGGGGCGTGCGCGCGGCAGAGCACCGGCTGCGTCCGAGGCGCCGTCGCGGGGAGGCTCGCCAGCTCCCGCACCGTCTCCCGCAGCTGCCGGATGGTGGCGCCGCTGACCGTCTCGGCCGCGGGGCGGCCGGTCGCCAGCGTGACCACGGGGACGCGCGGCATGATGCGCAGCATCGCCACCTCCGACGCGGGGACGCTCTCCTCGCCGGGGAGGAAGACGTGCCCGGGGTCGTTGGAGTCGGCGCCGTAGCTCTCCAGCCCCACCTGCTTCACGACCTCGTGGAAGCGCCGCATCTGCGCGGCGGGGACGTCGTAGTCCACCGCCACCCCGGCGGGGCGGCCCTCGCGGTCCACCCGCGAGTGCCAGGAGGTCAGCGTGCTGGTGGCGAACGGCCCGGGGCGGGAGCGCCCCTGCTGGAAGATGTACGCCTGGCGGTCCGGGTGGCGCCACGTCTCCCGGCGGGAGAAGCGGATCCCCGTCTCCCCCAGCGCCCGCTCCAGGCGGATGATCTTCTCCGCGAAGAGGGGGTGCAGCACCTCCAGGCCGCGGTGCACCCGCAGCGCCTCCGGCCCGTACGTCGCCCGCAGCACCCGCCACTCCCACGCCTCGAAGCTCTCGCCCCTGCGGGGGCCCGGGAGCCCGGGGTTCCCCACCACGTGCGTCCCCGGCAGCGGGTTCCGGGGCTGGTACACCGGCACGTCCATGTACTCCGCCAGCCCGAAGCGGCCCGGCCCCGAGATGGCGTAGCGGCAGCGCAGCTCCCCGGGGGTCGGGTTGCGGCGGAGCGCGGCGAAGTCGGCGCGGGCGCACTCCGGGGCCTCCCCCGCCTGCGACGCGGGTACGGGGGCCTGCGCGCGGGCCGGGCCGGCGGCGGGAAGCAGGGCGAGCGCGAGCAGCGCGGGGACGAGGCGGAGGGTCATGCGCGTCGGAGCGGGTGACGGGCGGATCGCCGGGGGACATGGGTCCACCGAGCGCTGGGACTGCGGCGCGAGCGCCGGGAGTGTCTGCTGCGGTGCAACGATTATAACCGCACGGGTTTGCGCTTACAAGACGCCGCGGGCTCGTCCGGCGCCGGGACGGCCTGCCCGCTTGCCGCGCCGCGGGCAGCGGGCCTAGCTTGCGTCGCGACGCGCCGGGGCGGCACGCAGGCACTCCACAGGCGGGGCTCCGCATGGCGAAGGCACGGGCGAAGGTACGGTTCGATCCCACCCCCAACCCGCAGGCGGGGAAGTTCACCGTGGGACGCACGCTGGTGGAGGGGCGGCGGGGCCGGACGTTCGCCTCCGCGGCGGAGGCGGCCGGCGACCCGCTGGCCGCCGCGGTGATGGCGCTGGAAGGCGTCCGCGCCGTGTTCATGGTCGCCGACTTCGTCACCGTGACCAAGGCGCCGGAAGCCTCCTGGGCGGAGCTGGCGCCCCGCGTGCAGGCCGCGATCGGCGCGGCGCTCTGAGCGCGGGAGCGCGGCCGCCACCCTCGCATCGACGACCCCATGGACGCAGCCCACCCGTTCGCCGGCTTCCCCGCGGAGACCCATCGCGCCCGCCGCGAGCGCTACCTGGAGCGCGCCGGCGGCGCCGTGACCGTGCTCCCCGCGGCGCGGGACCGGTACCGCTCGCGCGACACGGAGCTGCGCTTCCGGCAGGACAGCGACTTCCATTACCTGACCGGCTTCCCGGAGCCCGAGGCGGTCGCCGTGCTCACGCCGCACGACCCGGAGCGGCGCTTCACCCTCTTCGTGCGCCCGCGCGACCCCGAGCGCGAGGCGTGGAACGGCGTCCGCCTGGGGGTGGAGGGGGCGCGGGAGCGCTTCGGCGCGGACGCGGCGTACCCGCTGGAGGAGCTGGACGCGCACCTCCGCGACCTCCTCCTTCCCGCCGACGAGGTGGTCTACGCGCTCGGCGCCGACCCGGAGCTGGACCGGCGCATCGCGGCGCTCCTGGCCGGGTTCCGTCGCACTCGACCGCGCTCGGGGAAGGGGCCGCTGGTGCTGCGCGACCCGGACACGCTCCTCCCGGCGCTGCGGATGGTGAAGGAGCCCGCCGAGCTGGAGCTGCACCGCCGCGCCGCGCGCATCAGCGCGGAGGGACACCGGGCGGCCATGCGCGCGGCGCGGCCGGGCGTCGGCGAGTGGGAGCTGGAGGCCGTGCTGGACGCGCACTTCCGCTCCTCCGGCGGGGGCGGGCCGGCCTACCCGTCCATCGTGGGCTCCGGTCCGAACGCCACCACGCTGCACCACGTCACCAACGACCGCCGCGCGGCCGCCGGGGAGCTGGTGCTGATCGACGCCGGGGCCGAGGTGGGGATGTACGCGGGCGACATCACCCGCACCTTCCCCGTCTCCGGCCGCTTCTCGCCGGCCCAGCGCGCGGTGTACGAGGTCGTGCTGGAGGCCGAGGAGGCCGGGATCGCCGCCGTCCGCCCCGGCGCCTCCGTGCTGGACGCGCACGACGCAGCGGTGCGCGTGCTGGCGCGGGGGATGGTGGAGCTGGGGCTGCTCTCCGGCGACGTGGACCGGCTGGTGGAGGAGGGCGCGCACCGCCGCTTCTACATGCACCAGACCTCGCACTGGCTGGGGCTGGACGTGCACGACGTGGGGCAGTACCGCCACGCGGACGGCGAGCCGGTGCGGCTGGAGCCGGGGATGGTGCTCACGGTGGAGCCGGGGATCTACGTCCCGGCAGGCGCCGAGGACGTGCCGGCGGAGCTGCGGGGGATCGGGGTGCGCGTGGAGGACGACGTGGTCGTCACCGCCGACGGGCGGGAGGTCACCACCCGCGGCGTCCCGGTGTCGGTGGAAGAGGTGGAGGCGCTGGTGGGGAGCGGCGGGTAGAAGCGGGGGGGCGCTACTGCGCCGGCTCCAGCCGGGCCTCCAGCTTCACCGTCCGCACGTGGCACTCGCCGCGCCCGACTTCCACGCCGGTCCTCCGCCACAGCGCGTACCCGGGCTTCGACACCGTCACCTCGTAGCGCCCCGCGCGCTCGTGCGCCAGCAGCGCTCCCCACTGGGGGTCCCAGCCCTCCCCGTACGTGGGCACGATCGCGGTCTCGACGAAGCCGTCGGAACGCGCGACCACCGTGTAGCCGCCGTCGAACGGCGCTCCGCTGCGGGCGTCGAACGCCACCACGTTGAGGGCGGGGCGCGCCTCCGTGGTGCAGCTGGTGCTCGCGAACGGGTTCACGCAGGCGGCGAGCAGCGGGGCAAGGGAGGCGAGCGCGGCGAGTCGGACGGGGGTCGTCATGGTGCTGGAACGGTGGAGGTGGGACCGCATGGGGCAGTGACGCCGGACCCGCCGCCGACGTCACCGGGTGCGTGCGCCGGCGGCGCGTTTCCCCGTCGCGGAATCGTACGCCCCCACCCCGGCGGTCCGCAATTCACCCGTGTATCCGGATTGCTGGATGAACAGCTCCCTTGCGCGGTTTACGCCCCTCTTGTAGCTTGTCTGCGTCACCTCCGTGACGGTGGATGGATTTGAGCGCGACCGCTTGCGACCACCTAAAAAAAACGCTAAAGAGTCGGGATCGGTTTACCGGCCGCTTCGCCATCCGGTATGCAACGCCCCGCACTCCGAGAGTCGCGGGGCTTTTTCATGTCCGCCGAACCACATGAGCAACGCGAAGTCTCCGTACCTCCAGGCGCTCCAGCGGCGCGTCCTCGTCTTCGACGGGGCCATGGGGACCTCCATCCAGCGCTACGACCTCGGCCCGGCCGACTTCGGCGGCGAGAGGCTGGAGGGGTGCAACGACTACCTGGTGATCTCCAGGCCGGAGGTCATCGAGGAGATCCACGCCTCCTATCTGGAGGCCGGGGCCGACGTGCTGGAGACGGACACCTTCCGCTCCAACCGCATCACCCTGGGCGAGTACGGGCTCGCCGACCGCGTCCGCGAGATCAACGTCGCCGCGGCCCGGCTGGCGCGCTCCGTGGCCGACCGCTTCGCCACGCCGGAGCGGCCGCGCTTCGTCGCGGGCTCCATCGGCCCCTCCGGCTTCCTCCCCTCGGCGAGCGATCCCACGCTGGGGAACGTCACCTTCGACGAGCTGGTCCCCGTCTTCCACGAGCAGGCCGCCGCGCTGGTGGAGGGCGGGGTGGACGTGCTGCTGGTCGAGACCTCGCAGGACATCCTGGAGGTGAAGGCCGCAGTGTTCGGCTGCCGCCGGGCCGTAGCCGAGGCCGGGAGGCCCGTCGCGCTCCAGGTGCAGGTGACGCTGGACACCTCCGGGCGGATGCTCCTGGGCACCGACATCGGCGCCGCCGCTGTGACGCTGGAGGCGCTGCGGGTGGACGTGATCGGGCTGAACTGCTCCACCGGCCCCGAGCACATGCGTCAGCCCGTCCGCTGGCTGGCCGAGAACACCCGCTTACCCATCTCGGTGATCCCCAACGCGGGCATCCCGCACAACGAGGGCGGCGTCGCGGTCTACCCCATGACCCCGGAGCCCTTCGCCGCGCAGCTGGAGGAGTTCGTGAAGGAGCTGGGGGTGGGCGTGGTGGGCGGGTGCTGCGGCACCACCCCCGACCACATCCGCGAGCTGGTGGCGCGCGTCGGCGGCGCCGAGCCCAAGGCGCGCGAGGTGGCGTACGTCCCCCGCCTCTCCTCCGGGATCCGCGCCACCGACCTGGTGCAGCTCCCCGCGCCCACCATGATCGGCGAGCGCGTCAACTCGCAGGGCTCTCGCAAGGTCAAGCGCCTCCTCCTGGCCGACGACTACGACGGCATCCTGGACGTGGCCCGCGAGCAGACGGAGAGCGGCGCGCACGTGCTGGACGTCTGCGTGGCGCTCACCGAGCGGCAGGACGAGGACGCGCAGATGCGCACCGTGGTCAAGCTCCTCTCCCAGGGGGTGGAGGCGCCGCTCTGCATCGACTCCACCGAGGCGGCCACCATCGAGGCCGCGCTGAAGCAGTCGCCGGGGCGCGCCGTGGTGAACTCCATCAACCTGGAGAACGGGCGCGAGCGCATCGACGCGGTGCTCCCGGCCGTGGCCGCGCACGGGGCCGCCGTGATCGCGCTCACCATCGACCGCGACCTGGGCGGGATGTGCAAGACGGCGCAGGACAAGCTCGCCGCCGCGCGCAAGATCTACGACGTCGCCACCGGCGAGTTCGGGCTGGGGCCCGACGCGCTGATCTTCGACGCCCTCACCTTCACCCTGGCGACCGGCGACGAGGAGTTCCGCCGCTCCGCCCTGGAGACCATCGAGGGGATCCGCGCCATCAAGGCGGAGCTGCCGGGGGTGCTCACCACGCTGGGCGTCTCCAACGTCAGCTTCGGGCTGGCGCCGCACGCGCGCGCCGTGCTGAACTCCGTCTTCCTGCACCACTGCGTCGAGGCGGGGCTGGACACCGCCATCATCAACCCGGCGCACGTCAAGCCGTACTTCGAGATCGCGGAGGAGGAGCGCCGCCTCGCCGACGACCTGATCTTCGACCGCCGCACGGAGACGCACGACCCGCTCGCCGCCTTCATCGCCTTCTACGAGGGGAAGTCGGGCGACGCCGACGCCGCCGTGGACCCCACGGCGGAGATGGAGCCGGAGGCCGCGCTGCACTGGAAGATCCTGCACCGCAAGAAGGAGGGGGTGGAGGAGCTGATCGACCGGGCGGTGGAGCGCCAGGGCGCCGTATCCGTGCTGAACGACGTGCTCCTCCCCGCCATGAAGGAGGTGGGCGACAAGTTCGGGGCCGGCGAGCTGATCCTCCCGTTCGTGCTCCAGAGCGCCGAGGTGATGAAGAAGGCCGTCGCGCGGCTGGAGAGGTACCTGGAGAAGGCCGAGGGGCAGACCAAGGGGAAGGTGGTGCTGGCGACCGTGTACGGCGACGTGCACGACATCGGCAAGTCGCTGGTGAACACCATCCTCACCAACAACGGCTACACGGTGTTCGACCTGGGGAAGCAGGTCCCGGTCAACACCATCCTGGAGAAGGCCGAGGAGGTGGGCGCCGACGCCATCGGGCTCTCCGCCCTGCTGGTCTCCACCTCCAAGCAGATGCCGCTCTGCGCGCAGGAGCTGCACCGCCGCGGGCTCGACTACCCGCTGCTGGTGGGGGGCGCGGCCATCAACCCCAGCTTCGTCCGCGGCGCGGCCATGGTGGAGGAGGGGACGCCGTACGGCTCCGGGATGTTCTACTGCAAGGACGCCTTCGAGGGGCTGGCGACCATGGACCGCCTCACGGCGGCGGACGCCGCCGAGTTCGTCCGGGCCCACAACGAGGAGATGCTGCGCCGCAGCGAGCAGTACGCCGCCAACAGGGCGAAGGCGGCGGGGATGCGTCCCGCCTCGCTGCTGAACTCCACGGTGCCCTCCGTCGATGCGCCCGCGCCCCCGTTCTGGGGGTGGAAGGTGCTCGACCCCATCCCCGTGGACGACGTGGTGGCGTGCATCGACCGCAACACGCTCTACCGCATGCAGTGGGGCGCCCGCAACCTCAAGGGCGAGGAGTGGGAGCGCGTGGTGCGCGACGACTTCGAGCCGCGCCTGGCCCGCTACACCCTGGAGGCCCGCACGCGGGGGTGGCTCCGGCCGCGCGCCGTCTACGGCTACTTCCCGGCCGGGCGCGAGGGCGACGCCGTGGTGGTGTTCGACCCGCGGGACCGCTCGCGCGAGCTGGGCCGCTTCGAGTTCCCGCGCCAGGAGGACCGCGAGCGGCTCTGCCTGGCCGACTACTTCCGCCCGCTGAACGGCAGCGGGCCGGAGGACGTGATCGCCCTCCAAGTGGTGACCAGCGGCGACCGAGCCGCCGAGGTCATCGAGGAGCGCAACCGCGGCGGCGACTACAGCGAGGGGTACTTCCTGCACGGCTTCAGCGTGCAGACCGCCGAGGGCGCGGCCGAGCTGGTCAACCGGCGGGTGCGCTCCGAGCTGGGCATCGAGGGGTCGCGCGGGCTGCGCTACTCCTGGGGCTACCCGGCGTGTCCCGACGTGGAGCAGCACGAGACGCTGTTCCGGATCCTGCCGGTGCGGGAGACCATCGGCGTGGGGCTCACGAGCGCCTTCCAGCTGGACCCGGAGCAATCCACTGCGGCTCTCGTGGTGCATCACCCGGCGGCGAAGTACTTCTCTCCGGCGTGAGGCCCGGGCGTGACCCCGGCTGGCGCCGGGGTCGGGCTGCGGCTCCGTAGGGCAGCAAACAACGCTGCCCAACGGAGGCGAGCCCCACGGAACTGCTGTGGGTCTCGCCCCTTCGGGCTCGCATCCCTCACGCGGGCGCCCAGCCGGGGCAGCCGATCTCCCGCTCCCCCTTGCGGGGAGGGGCCGGAGGGAGGGGGAACCAGGTTCCCCTGGCGGAGCGGGCTGTTTGGTGGCATGGTTGGGTTCCGCGAACGGCGGGGGCCGGGGCGGAGCACCTGAAGCGGAGGGAGGGAGCCATCGCTACGCGAGACCGAAGGGTAGACCACGCGCTGCGGGTGCGGCAGCGCGGCGTGAGGCGGGCCACGGGCGCGATCCTGCTGCTGGGGATCGCCGTGCTGGCCTTCGTGCTCCTCAGCCCGGAGCGGCGGCGGGAGCGCCGCGCGGACGACCTGCGGGTGGGGGACGAGGCCGGGCGCGTGCAGGCGCTCCTGGGCGTCCCGCCGGTGACCTGCCCCGCGGGGTCGCTGGACCACCTGGCGGACCGCTTCCCCACGGGGACGCCGCCCGCCGCGGTGGAAGCCGCGCTGGCGCGGCTGCAGGCCGAGACGGCGGAGCGGTGGGTGTACCCGCTCGACATGGAGGAGCGGGTTGGGTGCGTCCCCGGCGAGGGGACCACCGAGGTGGGCTTCGACCGCGGGCGGAGCGTGCTCTGGTACGTGCCGGTGGCGGGGCGGGTGGCGATCGTGGTCCCGGAGGGCTACCTCCCCGCGGCCGCGGACAACGACTAGCGACACACGAGTGGCAGATGGCTGACTTTCGCGAGCTCCTGGACGACGGCCGCCCGCACCTGTTCGACGGTGCCATGGGGACGATGCTCTACTCCAAGGGCGTCTACATCAACCGCTGCTACGACGAGCTCAGCCTCGTCCAGCCGGACCTGGTGGGCGAGGTGCACCGCGCGTACGTCCGGGCCGGGGCCGAGATCCTGGAGACCAACTCCTACGGCGCCAACCGCCTCAAGCTCGCCAAGTACGGGCTGGAGGACCGCCTCCACGACATCAACGTCCGCGCCGCGCAGGTCGCCCGCGCCGCGGCCGGCGACCGGGTGTGCGTGGCGGGGGCCATGGGGCCGCTGGGGCTGCGCATCGAGCCGTACGGCCCCACCTCCGCCGACGAGGCGCGCGCCCTGTTCGCCGAGCAGGCCGGGGCGCTCCTGGAGGGAGGGGTGGACCTGTTCGTCCTGGAGACCTTCGCCGACCTGGAGGAGGTGCGCCAGGCCGTGCTGGCCGTGCGCGCCCTCTGCGACCTCCCCGTGGTCGCGCAGATGGTGATCCGCGAGGACGGCCGCACCCCCTTCGGCACGGACGCGGCAACGCTCGCCGAGCGGCTGACGGAGTGGGGCGTGGACGTGGTGGGGCTCAACTGCAGCGTCGGCCCCAGCGCCATGCTCCAGGCCGTGGAGCGGATGCTCCCGGCGACGGACCGCCCGATCTCCACCCAGCCCAACGCCGGGCTCCCCCGCGAGGTGGACGGCCGCACCATCTACATGGCCTCGCCCGAGTACATGGCGACCTACGCCGCGCGGCTGATCCGCCGCGGGGTGCGCTTCGTGGGCGGGTGCTGCGGGACCACGCCCGAGCACGTCGCCCGCATGCACGGCGCCGTGCGCATGCTCGCGCCCGGCGGGTCGGTGCGGGTGGAGCAGCCGGAGCCGGAGTCGGCGGGCGGCGCGGGGGTGGAGCCGGTGCCGCTCCCCGAGCGCTCCGCCTGGGGCGCGAAGCTGGCCCGCGGCGAGTTCGTCACCACGGTGGAGATCGTCCCGCCGCGCGGCTCCAGCCCGGAGTCCATGCTGGAGGGGGTGCGCCTCCTCCGCGAGGCGGGGGTGGACGGCGTCAACGTCCCGGACGGCCCCCGCGCGCAGAGCCGCATGGGCGCCCTGGCGACCGCGGTGCTCATCCAGCAGCAGGTGGGGATCGAGGCGGTGGTGCACTACTGCTGCCGCGATCGCAACCTCCTGGGGATGCTCTCCGACCTGCTCGGGGCGCAGGCGCTGGGGCTGCGCAACCTGCTGCTCATCACCGGCGACCCGCCCAAGATGGGGCCGTACCCGGACGCCACCGCGGTCTTCGACATCGACTCCATCGGCCTCACCAACCTGGTGTCGCGCCTGAACCGCGGGCTGGACCCAGGCGGAAACGCGCTGGGAGCGCCCACCGCCTTCACCATCGGCGTGGGGGTGAACCCCGGCGCCGAGGACCTGGAGCACGAGCTGAAGCGCTTCTACTGGAAGGTGGAGGCGGGGGCGGAGTACGCCATCACCCAGCCGGTGTTCGACGTGGCGCAGCTCTTCCGCTTCCTGGAGCGCATCGACCGCGAGGGGATCCGCGTCCCCGTGGTCGCGGGGATCTGGCCGCTGGTCAGCGCCCGCAACGCCGAGTTCCTGGCCAACGAGGTCCCGGGCGTGGTGGTCCCGGGGCGGGTGATCGAGCGCATGCGGCGCGCGAGCGAGGCCGGCAAGGAGGCCGCGGTGGACGAGGGGATCGCCATCGCGCAGGAGATGCTGGCCGAGGCGCTCCCGCAGGTCCAGGGGGTGCAGGTGAGCGCGCCCTTCGGCAAGGTGCCGCTGGCGCTGCGGGTCTTCGACGCCGTCCCGGGGTGGAGCGGGCGGGAGGCCGGCGCGAGGGTCGCCGCGCTGTAGGGCCGGCCCCGGCGGGCCGGGAGGTGCACCCCGGGTTCGCGTCGGGCCGTCACTCCCGGTCGGCGGGGATCGGCGCCACGCCCACGTACAGGTGCGGCTGCCCCAGGTAGTACCCGGCTGCGAAGGGGAGGTGGACGTCCAGTAGAAGGGTGCCGGTCATGTCGGCGGGCACGTACGCCGACACGTAGTAGACCTTCCACCCGTCGGCGGCGCGGATGGGCTGGTGCATCACCTCGCCGAGCACGGCGACGCCCTCCTGGACGATGCGGGTCCCCAGCCTGCCCTCCGCGGCGGAGCCGTCGGAGAGCGCCGGCACTCCGAAGGTGACGTAGCGTCCCCGCAATTCGGCGTTGCCGACGGCGTCTACGGGGAGCGCGTACTGGAGCTGCGCGGTCTGTCCCGCCGTCCTAGCCAGGTGGCGCACGGCACGGCGGCCGCGCCAGCGGTGCGGGGTGGCGGCCCAGGTCCCGGTCACGTAGGCGGCCCATCGGTAGCTCTCCCGGCGGTTGGGAGCCGACGCCAGCGGCCAGTCGGCTCCGATGAAGTTGCCCGCCAGCAGCGGGACGACACGCGGCTCGTCGATCCGGTTCCCCCCGTTGACGAAACCCGCGGGGAGGCCCGCGTACACGGTCCTGGGATCCGACACGTCCACGCCGGGCCCGTAGAAGTTCGGCCCGAAAGTGGAGTTGTAGACGATGGCCCCTGGCTCGAAGGAGACGAGCGACGAGCCGATGTTCACGAAGTTCTCCCGCACGACCAGCCCGTCCGCGTACTTCACGCGGATCGAGCGGTAGGTGCCCGGCTCGGCCGAGCCGTTGAAGTAGTTCCACACGACCGGCATGGCGCGGCACATCGCGGTCTCGCCCACGACGAGGTCGGCGCAACCGAGCACGCCCCGCTCGTGGTTCTCCTCGAAGTAGTTGGCGACCACGGGCACCATGACCGCGTCCTGCCCCGCGCGGATCGCCGCGCGCCGGTTTGCCTCGAGGGTGTTGCCGAGGATCAGCGTCCCCGCGGCCCCGTTGACCAGATGGATCCCGTAGCGGGTCTGGTTCTCCACGGTGTTGCCGAGGACGAGCCCGCCGTTGAGCCCGGTGAGGCGGCCCACCTGGGCGGCGATTCCGTCGCGGTTGCTGTCGAGCTGGTTGAAGGCGAGGACCACGATCATGCTGTCCGTGATCCCGATCCCGGCGTCCGTGCACCCCTCCACGTAGCTGCGGAGCACCCGGCCGCGGTGGTTGACGCGGAGGTCCAGCCCCAGCTCCGCGAGCAGCGCACCGTCCAGGTGCACGCCCTCGACGAGCCACTGCGGCCCCACCGCCGATTCCGTGTTGGTCGAGGCCAGCATGGCGTTCATGCGGGTCCCGGCGCGCAGGCGTGAGGACCGGAGGCCGGCGCCCGTGAGCACCAGCGCCTGCCGGGCCGGGAGCCGCAGGCCGGAGTCGATCCGGAAGAACTCCGAGAAGCGGGTCTCCGGGACGAAGACCCCCTGGCCGTGGTCGAGCGCGCCGAGCAGCTCCTGGATCGCAGGGGCGCTGTCGAACGCGGGGTCGGGGCGCGCACCGTACGCCCGGACGTTGCGGACCTGCCCGCCCCGGTCCAGCACGGTGAGCTCGGCGGGGGTGTCCCGGTAGTCGGCCATGTGACCTCGTCAGCGCAGGGTGATCCGTCCGTCCTCCAGGAGCGCGGTCGGGACCGGCTCCCGCCCCGGGGAGTCCGAAGGCGAGAGCGTCCCGCGGCCGGTCCTCCGCATCTCGATTCCGGTGGGCGCCGCTGCGGGGTACAGGTGTCCGCTGCGGTGGTCCAGCGCCCAGTGGATGCGCCGCACGACGCGGGGAGCGGGCCGCCGGCCGCGGAGGCGCCAGATCCCCAGCCCCGCCATTGCGGTTGCGGCCGCGGCTGCGGCCGCCGCCAGGAAGCTCCGCCTCGTCATTCCCATCGCGTCTGCTCCGGTCCCGGGTGCCCTCGCCGTGAGCATGCACGTCCCCAGCCAGCGTCGTGGGGCCCGGCGTCCGGCTCTCCCGCGGCATGCGCTCCGGGCGCCTGCATTCCGCCGGGTCACGAAGTCCTTGTCGTGCACCCGTCATGCACGCAATATGAGGTCATAGCCGGACATTTCGGGATCTCTCCTCCCGGAGGCCAGCCATGAGATCTCCCCTGCTCGCCCTCGCCGCGCTCTCCATCCTCCTGCCGGGGTGCCTAGACACGGGCACCGATCCCCCCGAGACACGCGTTGCGACCATCCGCCTGAGCCAGTCCACCGTAGCGCTGGACGACGGCGCCACGGTGCGGCTCACCGCCGAGGCGCTCGACCGCGGCGGCCGCGTGCTCCCGGCGGGAGCGGTGCGCGTGGCGTGGTCCAGCTCCGACGAGGCGGTCGCCACCGTGGCAGACGGGCTGGTCACCGGCCGCCGTCCCGGGGAGGCGAGGATCACCGCCACGGTGCGCCGGGTCAGCGCCTCGGCCGACGCGACGGTCCGCGCAGTCCCGCGGCAGCTCGCGCCCGTGTCCGGGGCTGCGCAGCAGGGCACGGCGGGGATGCCCGCGCCCCAGGAGCTGGCGGTGCTCGTGACCGACCGCCACGGCGACGGTGTCTCCGACGCCGCGGTCGAGTTCGTGGTGGTCCGGGGAGAGGGGAGCGTCGCGCCCGCGAGCACGCTGACGGACGCGCAGGGGCGCGCCCGCGCCGTGTGGACGCTGGGCGCGGCGGCGGGGGAGAACGCGGTGGAGGCGCGCCTGGCGGGCGGCTCCCTCGCGCCGGCGGTGTTCGTCGCGACGGGGAACGCGGGTCCGCCCACACGGCTGGTGAAGCTCTCCGGCGACGTGCAGGAGGGCGCCGCGGCTACGCAGCTGCCGCTGCCGCTGGTGGTGAAGGTCAGCGACGCGCACGGCAACCCCGTGGCCGGGGCGAGCGTCGCCTGGCGTCCGACCCACGGCGGGAGCGTGGCGCCCTCCGTGTCGGTGAGCGATGCGGCCGGAGAGGCCCGCGCCACCTGGCTGCTGGGGCCCGGCGCGGGGGAGCAGGCCGTGGAGGCGTGGGTGGAGGGGAGCCCTGCGCGGGCGCAGTTCGTCGCGCGGGCGGGCGCCGGGGCGGCGGCGCGGCTGGAGAAGGTGAGCGGCGACCGGCAGGAGGCGACCGTCACACAGCCCCTTGCCGAGCCGCTGGTGGTGCGGGTGGTGGACGCGCCCGGGAACGCCGTGCCGGGCGTGAAGGTGTCCTGGACCCTGGGCTACGGCGGGGGGTCAGTCGCGCCGGGGGAGTCGGTGACGGACGCGCAGGGGCACGCGCGGGCGACCTGGACGCTGGGGACCATCATGGCTACGCACCGCCTGGAGGTGCGCGCGGTGGAGCCGGCGCTCGCGCCGGTGGTGTTTACCGCCCGGGCCCTAGTGGGCCCACCGGCCAGGGTCGCGAAGCACATCGGAGACGGGCAGCAGGGACAGGCGGGGGGCACGCTGCCCGGCATGGTGGTGGTTCGCGTGTCGGACGAGCACGGCAACCCGGTGCCCGCGGTGCCGGTGGCGTGGGCCACGTCCGACGGGGGGCGGGTGGAGCCGGCGCAGGTGCAGACGGACACGCTGGGGCTGGCGCGGACCACCTGGACGCTCGGCACCCGGGCCGGCCCACAGACGATGAGCGCCACTGCGCTGGGGCAGACGCTCACCTTCGGGGCGACGGCGACGCTGGGGCCGACGGCGTCCATCTCGGTCTCTCCTGATGCGATTGGCCTGCCCTTGGGGGAGATGCGGCAGCTGAGGGCCACGGTGACCGACCTCTTCGGCAACGAGGGCGAGCCCGCGCCCGGGGCGCTCGCCTGGGCGAGCTCCGATCCGGCCGTGGCAACCGTGTCGGCGTCGGGGTCGGTCACGGCCATTTCCCGAGGTTCGGCCACGATCACTGCGACGCGCGACGGCGTGACCGGCTCCGCCCGCGTGACGGCTCAGCTCGCCGGCCTGTATCTCGGCACGCTCGGCGGCGCTGATGGTGCCGCCCACGGGATCAACGACGCAGGCCACGTCGTGGGCTGGAGCACCACGGTCGGCAGCGGCGAGCAGCGCGCGTTCCTGTGGAAGGACGGCGTGATGACCAACCTGGGCACACTGGGCGGCCCGCACAGCGTCGCCTACGCGATCAACAACGCGGGCCAGGTGGTGGGCGAGAGCCTGAACGGCAGCGGACAGATGCGTGCGTTCCTCTGGCAGAACGGAGTCATGACGGACCTGGGCACGCTCGGCGGGCCGGGCAGCCGTGCATATGCGATCAACGATGCCGGACAGGTCGTGGGTTCCAGCAACCCTCCCGGGGGGGGGCTCCATCCCTTCCTGTGGCAGAACGGGGTGATGACCGACCTGGGGACGCTCGGCGGCTCGATCAGCGCCGCCCACGGGATCAACGGCGCTGGCTGGATCGTGGGCACCAGCGGTACCGGAGCCGGACATCACGCGTTCCTCTGGCAGGACGGGGTGATGACCGACCTGGGCGCACTCGGCGGCGTCGCGAGCTCGGCCAGGGCGATCAACGAGGCCGGCCAGGTCGTGGGCTTTACGATCACTGCCAGCGGCGAGACCCGTGCGTTCATCTGGAAGGACGGTGCGGCGACGGACCTGGGGTCGCTCGGCGGGCCGCCCACCCAGGCGACCGACATCGACCAGGCAGGTCGGGTCGTAGGCGAGAGCAGGTCAGGCAGCGGTCAGCAGCGCGCATTCGTCTGGAGCGACGGGGTCATGAGCGACCTGCACCCGCTCGAGTCGAGTATCGCCCACGGCATCAACAATGTCGGGCAGGCCGTGGGCATGAGCTGGACCCGCGGGCCAAGAAGCGAGGTCATCTACCGGGCGATGCTCTGGACGCTCAGGTAGCGGACGCGGGGCCCGCTGCAGTCACTCCCGGACGAAATGGTGCGGCTGCCCGTGGGACACCCGGCCCCAGGGTTGTCGCAAACCGCGGTCCGGCCTATATTACAAGGCTCTGCATCGGCGCCTCCGGGCCGCAGTCCCCGGCCGGCGCCGACTTTGGCGTTTGCGACCATCCGCGCGACCGGCGAGAACGTGTTCGACCAGCTCAGCGAAAAGCTCGAAGGCGTCTTCAGCGGCCTCCGCCAGCGGGGGGTGCTCACCGAGCCCATGATCCGCGAGGGGCTGCGGGAGATCCGCCGCGTCCTCCTGGAGGCCGACGTCAACTACCAGATCACGCGCGACTTCATGAAGCGCGTGGAGGAGAAGGCGCTCGGCGAGCGGGTGCTGAAGTCGGTGTCGCCGGGGCAGCAGCTGGTGAAGGTGGTGCAGGAGGAGCTCACCTCCATGCTGGGGGAGAAGCGGGCCGCGCTCGCCATCGCCCCCACGCCGCCCACCGTCATCATGATGGTCGGGCTGCAGGGCTCCGGCAAGACCACCACCGCCGGCAAGCTCGCGCGCCGCATGAAGCGCGAGATGCGGCAGACCCGCCTGGTGGCGTGCGACGTGTACCGCCCCGCGGCCGTGGATCAGCTCCAGACGCTGGGCGAGCAGGTGGGCGTCCCCGTCTACGCCGAGCCGGGCTCCACCGACGTGCTGGGGATCGCGCGCCGGGCGCTGGAGACCGCCACCCGCGAGCGCGACCGCGTGGTGATCTTCGACACCGCCGGCCGGCTGCAGATCGACGCCGAGATGATGGACGAGCTGAAGCGCCTGAAGGAGGCGCTGAAGCCCACCGAGATCCTCTTCGTCGCCGACGGGATGACCGGCCAGGAGGCCGTCACCATCGCGCAGGGCTTCGACGAGGCGCTGGACGTGAGCGGCGTGGTGCTCACCAAGATGGACGGCGACGCCCGCGGCGGCGCGGCGCTCTCCATCTACGGGGTGACCGGCAAGCCCATCAAGTTCCTGGGCGTCGGCGAGAAGCTGGACGGGCTGGAGGAGTTCCACCCCGAGCGCATGGCCGGCCGTATCCTCCAGATGGGGGACGTGGTCTCGCTGGTGGAGAAGGCGCAGTCCGCCTTCGACCAGGAGCAGGCCGCCAAGCTCGAGCGGAAGATGATGGGGAGCGGGCGCTTCGACCTGGACGACTTCCTGGTCGCCATGCGCCAGATCCAGAGCCTGGGACCGCTGGAGAACCTCCTCAAGCTGATCCCGGGGGTCAACACCAAGATGCTCAAGAACGTCAAGGTGGACCCCCAGCGGATGAAGCACGTGGAGGCGATCATCCTGTCCATGACCCCCGCGGAGCGGAAGCGCCCGGAGCTGCTGAACGGCTCCCGCCGCGCCCGCATCTCCCGCGGCTCGGGGCGCCCGGTGGTGGAGATCAACCGCCTGCTGGCGCAGTTCAAGGACATGCAGAAGCTGATGAAGCAGATGAAGGCCCTCCAGGGGATGATGCCCCGCGGGGGAGCCATGCCCAAGATGCCGTTCGGCGGCGGGATGCCGTTCGGACGGTGACGGCGGCGCGGGGCCCGGGGCTCCGCGCTGCTTCGATCGTCCGCGCACCGTGGGCCGGCCGTGGAGCCGGCGGCGCAGGACGCCACCCGTTCAACACCAGGAGCCAGGGATGTCGCTGAAGATCCGTCTTCGCCGCATGGGCCGTAAGAAGGCCCCGCACTACCGCATCGTCGTGGCCGAGAGCAGCATGCCGCGCGACGGCCGCTTCGTGGCCAACGTCGGGCACTACAACCCGACCACCAACCCGACCACCCTGGTGGTGAACCGCGACCTGGCGCTCGCCTGGCTCGCCAAGGGCGCCACGCCCACCGAGACGGTGCAGTCGCTCTTCAAGCAGGCCGGCGTATACAGGGAGCCGTCCGTGGTCGAGGGCGCGGCCGCCGCGGTGACCGGCGCCGCCGCCGCGGCCGCCGGTGCGGTGAAGGCCGCCGCCTCCACCGTGGCCGAGACGGCGACCGCCGCCGCGTCCGCCGTGGCGGAGACCGTCCGCGACGCCGCCGAGGCGGTGACCGAGCGCGTCGCCGGCGACGAGAGCGA
>DATABU010000271.1:0-3034 GCA_036259415.1 Longimicrobiaceae bacterium | reverse complement strand
GCCCGCCGACTTGCGGGCGGTCTTCTTGGCGGTGGCGCCGTCCGCGCCGCTGCCGTCGGTGGAGGCGCCGGAGGCCGCGCGCTTGGCCGGCCCGTCCTTCGCGCCCTTCCCCGTGGATTCGCTCTTCGCCATGGGTTCGGTCTCCTGGTGGTGGTGTGGCGGCCGGCGCCTCCGGCCGGTCGGGGCTACGCTCCCTCGTGCTTCAGGACCAGCACCGCGAGCGGCGGCAGCGTCATCCGCGCCGACTGCTCACGGCCGTGCTCGGGGACGGGCTCCGTCTCCACCCCCCCCCCGTTGCCCAGGTTGCTCCCGCCGTACGCCTCGGCGTCGCTGTTGAGCACCTCCACCCACCTCCCCGGGCGGGGGAGGCCGACGCGGTACGCCTGGCGCGGGACGGGGGTGAAGTTGCAGACGAAGACCAGCTCCTCCCCCGGCGCCCTGCCGCGGCGCAGGAACGAGACGACCGAGTTCTGCACGTCGTGGAAGTCGATCCACTCGAAGCCCTGGGAGGAGAAGTCGACCTCCCAGAAGGCGCGCTCCCGGCGGTACAGGTGGTTCAGGTCGCGCACGAAGCGCTGCACGCCCCGGTGCATGGGGTGCTCCAGGAGCTCCCAGTCGAGCGCCCGCCCCTCGCTCCACTCCCGCCACTGCCCCAGCTCGCCGCCCATGAAGAAGAGCTGCTTCCCCGGGTGCGCCCACATGTAGCCCAGCGCCAGGCGCAGGTTTGCCAGCTTCTGCCAGGCGTCGCCGGGCATCTTGCTGGCCAGCGAGCCCTTGCCGTGCACCACCTCGTCGTGCGACAGCGGGAGGACGAAGCGCTCGCTGAAGGCGTACATCAGCGAGAAGGTGACCAGGCTGGAGTGGTACTGCCGGTAGACCGGGTCCTCGTGCAGGAAGCGGAGGAAGTCGTTCATCCACCCCATGTTCCACTTGAGGTGGAAGCCCAGCCCGCCCAGGTGCGCCGGCTGCGTCACCCCCGGCCAGGCGGTGGACTCCTCCGCGACCATCAGCGCCCCGGGAACGCGCTCGCGCACCGCCGTGTTGAGCTGCTGCAGGAAGGCGATGGCGTCCAGGTTCTCGCGCCCGCCGTGGCGGTTGGGGACCCACTCCCCCGGCTCCCGCGAGTAGTCCAGGTAGAGCATGGAGGCCACGGCGTCCACCCGCAGCCCGTCCACGTGGAACTCCTCCAGCCAGTACAGCGCGTTCGCGACCAGGAAGTTGCGGACCTCGTTGCGCCCGAAGTTGAAGACCATGGTCCCCCAGTCCGGGTGCTCGCCCTGGCGGGGGTCGGCGTGCTCGTAGAGCGCCGTGCCGTCGAAGCGGCGCAGCGCGTGCGCGTCGCGGGGGAAGTGCGCCGGGACCCAGTCCAGGAACACCCCGATCCCCCGGGCGTGCATGTGGTCCACGAAGTAGCGGAAGTCGTCCGGGCTCCCCCAGCGCGAGGTGGGGGCGTAGTACCCGGTCACCTGGTAGCCCCAGGAGGGGTCGTACGGGTGCTCCATCACCGGGAGCAGCTCCACGTGGGTGAAGCCCATCTCCACCACGTAGTCGCCCAGGCGGTGCGCCACCTCGCGGTAGCCCAGGACGGCCCCGTCGTCGGCGCGCTGCCAGGAGCCCAGGTGCACCTCGTACACGGCCATGGGGCGGTCGCAGGGGTTCCCCTCGCCGCGCGAGCCCATCCACGCGCCGTCCTGCCACTCGTAGCCGTCCAGGCCGAAGACGGTGGACCCGGTGGCCGGGCGGACCTCCGCGGCGAAGGCGAACGGGTCGGCCTTGAGGAAGACCTCGCCCCCGGGGCCCTTGATCTCGTACTTGTAGACGGCGCCCCGCTCCACCCCGGGGAGGAAGATCTCCCAGACCCCCCCGCCGGGGTGGGAGCGCATCACGTGGCGCCGCCCGTCCCAGGCGTTGAAGTCGCCCACGACGCTCACCCGGCGCGCGTTGGGCGCCCACACGGCGAAGCGGGTCCCCCGCACCCCGTCCATCTCGCAGGGGTGCGCCCCCAGCACCGAGTACAGGCGGTAGTGGGTCCCCTCGCCCAGCAGGTACAGGTCGAAGTCGGTGACGGTGGACCCGAAGGAGTACGGGTCCGCCGCCTCGCGCTCCTCCCCTTCCGGCGTGCGGGTGCGCAGCCGGTAGGGGAACGACTCGGTGCCCCTGGGGAGGAGGACCTCCCACAGCCCCGCCGGGTGCGCGGACTCCATGGGGTGCGCCTCCCCCGTGCCGGCGCCCACCACCCAGAGGCGCTCGGCGCCCGGGGCGAAGGCGCGCACGACCAGCCGGATCTCCCCGCCGATGGAGACGCGGTGCATCCCGAAGACCCGGAACGGGTCGGGGTGATCGCCGTGGACGAGGAGGTTTACGTCGTGTTCCAGCGTGACCGGGACCATCTGCCTCTGTGGTTTTCTGACATTCTTGCACTGCCCGCGTGCGGTCTCACGCGAGGTGCGTGCCGCCGCGGCGCGAAGGGGCCGGCGCGGCGCGGGCAAACGCCTGCGCCCGCGCCGGTTGCGGACCGTCCACTACGCCTCCCGGCCGGGCTCCCCCAGGAGAGCCGCGGCGGCGCGGTCCAGGATCCACGCGGGCTCTGCCGCGCGCGGGCGGACGAGCTGCGCCGGGATCCGCAGCGGGTCCGGGGCGCCCCGGAGCACGCGGCGCACCACCGCCGCCTTGCCGGCGCCCGTCGCCAGGAGATCCACGCGCCGGGCGGCGTCCAGCACGGGCACGGTGAGCGTCACGCGCGGCTCCCCCCCGTGCACCGCCGGCGCGGCCGCGCGACCCCGCTCCAGCAGCGCCGGGGCGAAGGGGAAGAGCGACGCGGTGTGGCCGTCGGCGCCCACGCCCAGGTGCACCAGGTCGAAGCGCGGCACGTCTCCCCCGAAGAACCCCGCCGACTACGAGCGGGAGCTGGCGGGGTTCTTCGGGGGAGACGTGCCGCGCTTCGACCTGGTGCACCTGGGCGTGGGCGCCGACGGCCACACCGCGTCGCTCTTCCCCTTCGCCCCGGCGCTGCTCGAGCGGGGCCGCGCGGCCG
>DATABU010000270.1:0-3001 GCA_036259415.1 Longimicrobiaceae bacterium | reverse complement strand
AGGGGAGGCGGGGCCTCGTGCGTCCGGCGTGCGCCGGCTCAGAACCAGCCGCGGTCGTACCCGCGGTTCCGGTTCGCCCCCCAGCCTCGGCCGGCGTTCGGGTCGTTCCGGTCCTCGTAGGGGTCGTAGTTGAGCCCGTGCATGTAGCCGCGGTCGCGGTCCATCCCCCCGCGATCCATCCCGCCACGGTCCATCATGTCGCGGTCGTAGCGCACGTTGGAGCCGGCCCCGTAGGGGCGGCCGTAGTCCACGTCGTAGCCCTCGCGGTTGTGGAACTCGCCCCGCATCAGGCGGATGGGGGTGCGGTTGGTGCGGTCGCCGAAGGGGTCGCCGTAGTCGGTCTGCCAGCGGCTCTTGTAGTCGCGGTCGTACCCCGTCTCCATGTCCCGCGCGCCGTAGGTGCCGTAGCCGGCGCCGCGGTCGAAGTCGCGGTCGTAGTTCCAGGAGGCGCCGCCGCCCATCCCCATTCCCGCGCCGCGCCCCGCCGACCAGTTGGTGTCGCGGTCGTAGCCCGGGCGCTGCCGGCTCCCGGCGCCGTAGTTGCCGTAGCCCGTGCTGCCCAGGTCGCGGTCGTACCCGGTGGCGCCGTACGCTCCGCCGCGGTAGCCGTAGCGGTCCTGGTCGCCGGAGTCGCCCGTGAGCCGGTCCCACCCCTGGCGCATGCGGTCGCCCAGGCCGCGGTCCTCCCCGCGGTAGCTGCCGCCGCGGCTGCCGTAGTCCCGGTCGTAGTTCCGGTCGAAGATCGCCATATCAGCCTCCTTTGCTTGGTTCCGAAGACCCTGCCCGCGCCCGTGGCGCCGCGTTCGGGAAGGGGTCCGGGGCTGCAAGCTCCGCGCCATGCAGGCATGCGTACTTGTCGCCCGGGAGCGCCGCCCCTACGTTTCGCGGCCATCATCCGAAACGGATCCACGACACCGATTTGAGCGCTCCGCAATGACCCAGTCCGCGGCCACCGTGCTGGCCTCCAACCCGCTCTTCCAGGACCTCGACGGGGACGAGGTCGGCTTCCTTGCCGGGCTCGCGGAGCTGAAGCGGTGCCCCGCGGGGAGCCACGTCTTCCGGGAGAGCCAGCCCCGCCGCTCCTTCGGAATCGTGCTGTCGGGGCGCATCGACATCGTCAAGGGGCTGCGGGGCCGGCCCGAGACGCTGCACTCGCTGGTCCCGGGCGAGTCGTACGGGGAGGGGAGCCTGCTGGACGACTACCCGCACTCCACCTCGGGCGTGGTGGTGGAGGACGCGGAGACGCTGGAGATCCCCCGCGAGCGCATCCGCGACATCGCGGGCGAGCGGCCCGCGCTCTACGGCAAGCTGGCGACCGCGGCGGCGCGGGTGATCTCGTCGCGGCTCCGCCACGCCAACCTGCGCCTCACCGGCCGGGGGGCGGGGTACCTCTCCGGCGAGCTGCGCGCCGAGCGCGACCTGCTGGGCGAGCGGCACATCTCGGTGGACCTGTACTACGGCGTGCAGACGCTGCGCGCGGTGGAGAACTTCCCCATCACCGGGATCCCCATCTCCCAGTACCCGTACCTGGTGAGCGCGCTGGCCGCCGTGAAGGAGGCCGCCGCCCTGGCCAACCGCGAGCTGGGGATCCTGGACCCCACCGTGGCCGACGCCATCGTCGACGCCTGCCGCGAGGTCCGCAGCGGGCGGCTGCACGAGCAGTTCGTGGTGGACGTGGTGCAGGGCGGCGCGGGGACCTCCACCAACATGAACGCCAACGAGGTGGTCGCCAACCGCGCCCTGGAGCTGCTGGGCCGGCGCAAGGGCGAGTACGAGGTGGTGCATCCCAACAACCACGTCAACCTCTCCCAGTCCACCAACGACGTCTACCCCACCGCGCTCAAGATCGCCGCCAACTGGGCGCTGCAGGACCTGGTGGGCGCCCTGGGGGAGCTGCGCGAGGCGTTCCTCGCCAAGGGGCGCGAGTTCGCGGACGTGCTGAAGATGGGACGCACCCAGCTCCAGGACGCCGTGCCCATGACGCTGGGGCAGGAGTTCACCGCCTTCGCCGTCACCATCGGCGAGGACATCGACCGCCTGGGCGAGGCCGCCGCGCTGATCCGCGAGATCAACATGGGCGCCACCGCCATCGGCACGGGGATCAACACCGACCCGCGCTACGCCTCCACCGTGCGCCGCACCCTGGCCGAGGCCACCGGGCTGGAGCTGGTCACCGCGCCCGACCTGATCGAGGCCACCGCCGACACCGGCGCCTTCGTGCAGCTCTCCGGGGTGCTGAAGCGGGTGGCGGTGAAGCTGTCCAAGATCTGCAACGACCTGCGGCTCCTCTCCTCGGGGCCGCGCACGGGGCTCAACGAGATCAACCTCCCCGCCATGCAGCCGGGCTCGTCCATCATGCCGGGGAAGGTGAACCCGGTGATCCCGGAGGTGGTGAACATGGTCTGCTTCCAGGTGGTGGGGAACGACCTCACCATCACCATGGCCGCGGAGGCGGGGCAGCTCCAGCTCAACGTCTTCGAGCCGGTGATCGCCTTCAACCTCTTCCAGTCGGTGGACATGCTCACCCGCGGCGCCGTGGTGCTGCGGGAGCGGTGCGTGGTGGGCATAACCGCCAACCGCGAGCGGCTGCTGGAGATGGTGCACCACTCCATCGGGCTGGTCACCGCGCTCGTTCCGTACATCGGCTACGAGCGGTCGTCGGCCGTGGCCAAGGAGGCGCTGCACTCGGGGCGGGGGGTGTACGAGCTGGTGCGGGAGAAGGGGTGGCTGTCGCAGGAGCAGCTGGACGACATCCTCTCCCCCGAGGCGATGACGCACCCGCGGACGATGCCGGCCGAGATCCCGATTTCGGCCGAGCCGCTCCGGGGGTGACTGCGGCTCTGGCGTACGGGGCCGCTCCGGAGCCCGGCGGTACTGCTGCCGGTCTCCTGCGCGGGTTCCGGGAGCCAGGCCAAACAGCCGGCCTGTCTCCCTCCGCCGGGGGAGCCAGCCGAAACTGCCCGGCTGTCTCCCCCCGAACCGATTGTGGGGATACTGCGGG
>DATABU010000269.1:0-1544 GCA_036259415.1 Longimicrobiaceae bacterium | reverse complement strand
ATCCCCATCACCAACCGCGAGGGGTTCCACACCTACTTCCCCGAGCTGCCGGAGCGGGTCCCGCTCGCCACCGTGGAGGACTACGATAACTACGTCGCGCGGCTGAACGCCTTCCGCGCGTACGCGGGGCAGCACGTGGAGCTGATGCGGGAGGGGATCCGGCGGGGGATGGTGATGCCGCGGGTGTCCCTGGAGGGGACCGAGGCGTCGCTGGAGCCGCACGTGGTGGAGGACCCCACGAAGAGCCTGCTCTACGCGCCGTTCACGCGCTTCCCGGCCTCGGTGCCGGACAGCGCGCGGGCGAGGCTGGAGCGGGCGGGGCGCGAGGCGATCCGGACCTCGGTGGTCGCCGGGTACCGCGACTTCCTGGAGTTCATGCGCCGCGAGTACGTCCCCGCGGCGCGCGCCGCCATCGGCGCGTCGGAGCTGCCGCGGGGGCGGGAGTACTACGCCGCGCGGGTGCGCCGCTACACCACGCTGGACCTCACGCCGGACCAGGTCCACCAGGTGGGGCTCGCCGAGATCGCCCGCATCCGCGCGGAGATGGACTCGGTGATGCGCTCCACCGGCTTCCGCGGCACCTTCCCGGAGTTCCTGCGGTTCCTGCGCACCGACCCGCGCTTCTACGCGGAGAGCCCCGAGGAGCTGCTGCGCCACACCTCGCTGGTGCTGAAGCGCATGGACGGCGAGCTCCCCCGGCTCTTCGGCCGGCTCCCGCGGATGCCCTACGGCATCAAGGAGATCCCGGCCTACATCGCCCCGCGCACGACCACCGCCTACTACTCGCCGGGGTCGCCGGACGGGACGCGGGCCGGCAACTACCACGTCAACACGCACGACCTGAAGAGCCGGCCGCTCTACGAGGTGGAGTCGCTCTCCTTCCACGAGGCGGTGCCGGGCCACCACCTGCAGATCGCGCTGGCGCAGGAGCTGCCGGACGTCCCCGACTTCCGCCGGGTGGCGGGCTTCACCGCGTTCGTGGAGGGGTGGGGGCTGTACGCGGAGAGCCTGGGGAGGGAGGCGGGCTTCTACCGGGACCCGTACAGCTACTTCGGGCACCTGGTCTACGACGCGTGGCGGGCGGCCCGGCTGGTGGTGGACACCGGGATCCACGACAAGGGGTGGACGCGGCAGCAGGCCATCGACTACATGGCCGCCAACACCGGGCTCTCGCTCCTCAACGTCACCAACGAGGTGGACCGCTACATCGCCTGGCCGGGGCAGGCGCTGGGCTACAAGATGGGCCAGCTGAAGATCCGCGAGCTGCGCGGCTTCGCGGAGCGGGAGCTGGGCGCCGGCTTCGACCTGCGCGCCTTCCACGACGTGGTGCTGGGGAGCGGCGCCGTCCCCCTGGAGGTGCTGGAAGCCAACGTCCGCGCCTGGGTGGCCGCGGAGCGCGCCGGCTCGTAGTCGGCCGGATCACGGTCCGGAGAGGGACGGCGCCCCCGCCCCGGCTGGGCGCCCGCGTGAGGGATGCGAGCGCGAAGCGGCGAGACCCGCGGGGCTGTTTCCGCGGGGCTCGCCTCCGTTGGGCAGCGTTGTTT
>DATABU010000268.1:0-9853 GCA_036259415.1 Longimicrobiaceae bacterium | reverse complement strand
GGGGGCCGGGTCGGGAGGGCTCTTTCATCTTTCCTTGCCGCTGGTCGTCGTGAACGGGTGGGTCCTGCTCGTCGGCGGGTCCTGCACGTCCCGCACCGCCCCGGAGCGCGGCGCGCTCGCGCAGCCGCGCCCGCACCTCGGCCCAGCTGGGGCCGGAGGCGGGTCCGCGCTCGTGCTCCGGCCGGCGCGGCGGCCGCTTTCCTCCGCGGGAGTCGGCCATGGGGCTACGCGGCGGACGCGGACGTACCCGGCCGCGCCTCCGACTTCTTCACCGGGATCATGCGCGATCTCTCCTGACCGGGCGGCATGGAACGGGGGCGACCCCGCAATCTAACGCGGGACGCCGGGCCCGGCGACGGCTCCACCGCACGGGTGCGGCCCGGGTCGGAACCGAGCCGCGCGTCCGGCTCAGCTTACCGCCCGCCGCGCCGAAAATCCAGCTGTGACCGGCGCCGCACGGGCGCCGTCCATCACGCGCCTCGCCCCGCCCCTCACCGCGGCCATCCGCGTCCACCTGTACCTGTATCGAGATGAAGAAGACGCTGCTCGCGCTCGCCCTGCTGGGGCTCGCCCCCGCCGGGGGCGCCGCGCAGGACCCGGCCGGGGCTCCCAACGGCCTGCGGAAGGGGGCGTACTCCCTGTCTTTCGGCCTCCCCTCGGGCGGACCCCTCGCGGGCCACGCCGGCCTGGGGTTCTGGAAGATGGTCTCCGACCGGACCAACCTCGGGGTGACGCTCGACCTCCGCCGCACCCGCACCGAGGCGGAGAACCCGGGCGGCCAGCAGGAGGGCCGGGACTTCGGCGCGGGGGTCGGGGTGCAGGCGAAGCGCTACCTGGACGCCACGCGCGCTGTCGCGCCCTTCCTGGGCGGTCGGGTGGGAGGGGGATACCGCTTCACCGAGCAGTCGACGGGGGGATCCGCCGTGGGCTCCGAGGGCTGGCGCGCCGGCGCGGGCGCGGGTGTCGGGCTGGAGTGGTTCCCGGTCCGCAGCGTGAGCCTTGCGGGGGGCACCGGCCTGGACGTGGTGTACTACCGCAGCCGCAACCTCGCCGGCGAGGCGGACTCCTCGACCCTCTCCGTCGGCACCTTCTCCACCGACCTGAGCCTGCAGATCTGGTTCTGAGGCGGCGCCGGGGAGGGGCCCCCGCGCGTGCCGGTAGTCCGGGCCGGAGCCGAGCCGCGGGCCAGCAGGTAGCCTTACCTGCACGGCGGCCCCGGGGTTATACATCGGTGCCGTCCCGCCGGGGCGGTGGCCGCGGCCGCTCCGGCACCCCAGAACTGCTGCGGCTTCCGGCCGGTCGGCGGGGTTTGCCGGCTCCCCCGGGCCGGCGTTACCTTGGCACGCTTTCGGCGGTCGGGGGGCGGCTGGTCCGCGTCGGCGCGTCGGTACCCGGAAAGAACGAGCAAGGAGCAACGGAGCCGTATGGCACACCCACCGGTCGTCGTATCGAACGGGCACTTGACCCCGATCGAGCGGATCCTCACCCCCTTCCAGCGGTTCGCGCGGATCGAGTCGTCGGGCGGGATCGTCCTCATCGTCTGCACGGTGGTCGCGCTCTTCCTCGCCAACTCGGCCTGGGCAGACGCCTTCCACCACTTCTGGGAGACGGAGCTGACCGCCGGCTGGGGCGGACGGACCTTCGGCCTCACGCTGCACCACTTCATCAACGACGGCCTGATGGCCGTGTTCTTCTTCATGGTGGGGCTGGAGATCAAGCGCGAGGTGATGGTGGGCGAGCTGGCGTCGCCCAAGCGCGCCGCCCTCCCCATCGCCGCGGCGCTCGGCGGGATGGTGGTCCCGGCGCTGGTCTACGCCGCGCTGAACGCGGGGGGACCCGGCGCCGCCGGGTGGGGGATCCCCATGGCGACCGACATCGCCTTCGCGCTGGGGGTGCTGGCGCTGCTGGGACCGCGGGCGCCGCTGGCGCTGAAGGTGTTCCTCGCCGCCCTCGCCATCGTGGACGACATCGGCGCGGTGCTGGTGATCGCGCTCTTCTACACCTCGGATATCTCGTGGCTGGCGCTGGGCGTCGCCGCGGTCTTCCTGGTTGCCATGGTGGCGGCGAACCTGCTGGGGGTGCGCTGGCCGCTCGTCTACCTCCTCCTGGGGATCGGGCTCTGGGCGGCCTTCCTGGTGTCCGGGATCCACGCGACCGTGGCCGGGGTGCTCTCCGCCATGACCATTCCCGCCCGCACCCGCATCGACACCGCGGAGTTCCTGGACCGCGGCCGCTGCCTGATGGACGAGTTCGACAAGGCCGGCGTGGAGGGGGAGAACGTGCTCACCAACCACGACCAGCAGATGGTGATCCAGGCCATCGAGAACACCTGCGAGGCGGCGCAGTCGCCGCTGCAGCGCATCGAGCACGACCTGCAGCCCTGGGTGGCGTTCGGGATCATCCCCCTGTTCGCGCTCGCCAACGCGGGTGTGCACCTCCCCACGGACCTGGCGGCGGCGTTCACCCACCCGGTGACGATGGGGGTGATCCTCGGCCTGGTGGTCGGCAAGCCCATCGGCATCACCCTGTTCTCGTGGGCGGCGGTGCGGCTGGGGCTGGCCGTCAAGCCCGCCGCGGTCAGCTGGCGCGCGCTGCACGGGGTGAGCTGGCTGGGCGGCATCGGCTTCACCATGTCGCTCTTCATCGCCAACCTGGCCTTCCCGACCGGGCTGCTGGGGGACGAGGCCAAGGTGGGGATCCTCACCGCGTCGCTGCTGGCGGGGGTGGTGGGGTGGATCCTGCTCAGGCCCGGCAACCCGGCGGCGCCGGACCCGGAGCCCGCGCGGACGTGAGCGGCGCGCGCCAGTCGGGGGCCGCGCTCGTCCTGGTCCTCCTGGCAGGCTGCTCCATCCCCCGCTGGCCGGTGGACGCCCCGGTGGTCTCTCACTTCGGGGCCCGGCGCGAGCCGGGCCTCTTCCCCCGCCTGCACGAGGGCGTGGACCTGGACGTCCCCGCCGGCACCCCGGTGCGCGCCATGCGCCCGGGGCGGGTGCGCTTCGCCGGGGAGCGGGGCGGCTGGGGGCGGGTGGTGATCGTGGACCACGCCCGCGGGGTGAGCACGGTGTACGCCCACCTGGCCCGCGTGGACGTGCGCGCGGGCGAGCGTGTGCGGGGGCGGCAGGTGGTGGGCCTCTCCGGCGCGACCGGCAACGCCGAGGGGCCTCACCTGCACTTCGAGGTGTGGATCGACGGGAAGCCCGCCGACCCCGTCCCCCTGCTGGGCGGCGAGCCCCGGCAGATCCCCTGGTGACCCCCCTGGTCGAGGCGTTCCTCCCGCAGTACGACGCGGCCTCCCGGCACTGCGCGGCGGTCGCGGCGCCGCCGGAGCGGGTCTGGGCTGCCGTGCGGGCGCTGGACCTCGGCGGCTCGCCGCTGGTTCGCGCCCTCTTCCTGCTGCGGGGGCTCCCCGCGCTCCTCGCCCGCCCCCGCGCGACCCTCGCCGCCCGCCGCGCCGGGGAGCGCGGGCTGGGGCTCACCCTGGACGAGCTGGTGCGGGGCGGCTTCACCCTGCTGGGCGAGCGCCCGGGCGAGGAGCTGCTGCTGGGGCTGGTGGGCCGCTTCTGGCGGGCGGACGGCGGCATCGTGCGGGTCGCCGCGGAGGAGTGGCGGGCATGGGAGCGCCCCGGCTACGCGAAGGCGGCGTGGAGCTTCTCGCTGCGACCGGGCGCGGGGGGCGCCGTCCACCTCGCCACGGAGACCCGGGTGCGCTGCACGGACGAGGCGAGCCGCCGGCGGTTCCTGCGCTACTGGCGCGTGGTGGGGCCGTTCAGCGGCCTGGTCCGCCGCGAGATGCTGCGTGCCGTCGCGAAGGCCGCCACCCGTTGAGGACGCGTCCGCTCACCCGCCCCGGCGGCGCGCCTCCCGGTCCAGCCGCAGCGAGACCGCCGTGTAGAAGGCCGGGTAGAGCAGCGAGGCCCAGAGCAGCCATCCCGGGGTGCGGGGGTAGTCGGGGAGCATCGCCAGCAGGACAGCCAGCCAGGCGACGGCGCCCAGCAGCACGGGGACCCGCCAGGGCGGCGGCGCCAGGTTGGGGTAGACGAACCGCACCGGGGCGACCGTCAGCAGCGCCAGCGCAAGCAGCAGGGCGGCGACGGGCCACGGTCCCAGCTGCGCGTGGAGCGGGCCGGCGTAGAACGCCGCGACGTTCCAGTAGGACGGGAACCCCAGGAAGAACCCGCCCCCCTCGTCCTTGGCGCCCGCGTTGGCGAAGCCGAACAGGCTCGCCACCAGCGCCGGCGCCACCCACGGCCAGCCCGGCTCCGGCACCCAGCCCATCCGCCACACCAGCAGCAGCGGGAGGAAGGTGAAGGTCAGGTAGTCCACGATGTCGTCGATGGTCCGCCCGTCGACGCGCGGGGCGTTGGTCTTGGTCTTCCAGCGCCGCGCCAGCGGCCCGTCCGTGGCGTCCAACAGTACCGCCAGCGCCAGCCAGAGGAAGACGCGGCGCGGGTCCGGCTCGGGCGCGCAGGTCTCCGCCGCGGCGAGGAACGCGAGCACCACGCCCGAGGCGGTGTAGACGTGCACCGCGTAGGCGCGGGCCCGGTCGCCCCGGGTGATCGGAGTCGTCATTCGCGCCCCGGCCGGTCGTCGCCGGTGCGGGCGGCCTCCACCTCCTTCTCGATGCGCTCCTCCGCGTCCTCCCGGTCGCCGGGCTCCTCCGGCATCGCCGGCTGCTCCGCCCGCGCCGCCGGGCAGTACAGCAGCTCCGCCAGGATGGGGAAGTGGTCCGACCCCACCGACTCCAGGCGCTCCAGCCGGACCAGCTCCCAGTCGGCCGAGTGGAAGACGTGGTCCAGCGGGAAGCGGAAGAGCGGGTTGCCGGCGTTGTAGCTGTTGAACATCCCCCGCCCGACGCGCGGGTCCAGCAGCCCGCTCAGGCGCAGGAACAGCTCGCTGGTGGGCGACCACGCCACGTCGTTCAGGTCGCCCGCGACCACGGTGGGCCGCGCCGGCCCGTCGCCGATCTCGCGCCCCACCAGCACCAGCTCGGCGTCGCGCGGGGTGGAGTCCTGGTCGCGGAGCGGCTCGGGCGGCCGGGGGTGCAGCCCGTGCAGCGTCAGCCGGTCGCCGCTGCGCAGCTCGACGCCGGTGTGCACGGAGGGGATGTCGTCCTGCACCAGGAACCGCACCCGCGGCTCCACCAGCGGGAGCCGCGAGTAGAGCGCCATCCCGTAGTAGTTGTCCTGCGGCTGCAGCACGGTGTGGGGGTACGTCCTCCGGAGCGGCTCCAGGTCGCGCACCCATCCCTCGTCCGTCTCCAGCGCCAGCACCACGTCGGGGTCGTGCCGGCGCACGGCCCGGAGGAAGCGCTCGCGCTCCCGGTTCTCCATCCGCACGTTGCAGATCAGGAGCCGGAAGGCGGCGTCGGCGCGCTCGCGGAGCTCCCCGGGCGCGGCGCGCTTCACGTGCACCCGGGCCAGGCGGGTGAAGGGGCGGATCTTGACGCACTGCCAGGCGACGGCCAGCGCGGCCGCGGCCAGCCACGCCCACTCCCACGCGCGTCCCTCGAAGAAGATGGCGGAGTACAGCGCAGCGGAGGCCCCGGCGAGGGCGGCGATCTGCGCGCGCGGGAAGTCCCACCCCCGCACCAGCCAGTGCGGGCTGCGGCTGAAGCTGAGCGCGGTGCCGGCCGCCATGAGGGCGCCGACCGCGACGAGGACCCACTGCAGGAGGCTGCGCATGCGGGGACGGCTCCGGGTCGTCTGGCGCAGGGCGGCGGGTCCAGCCCCGCGGCTTCCACGGAGCTGCTCCGCAACCGGCGGGCCGCCGCCCCGGCGGGCTGGCCGAGGCGCTGGAGCTGGCGATGCGGCCGGGCGGGGAGCGGGAGAGCCCGGCGGCGTAGGAGGACCGCGCTTGCCCGGCTCTCATGCCCCCGAGTAGCTTCCCCGTGTGCCACGGCCCCGACGCCGCGGCACGCGGGCCTCGCACCAACAGCAACGAGCGGAGGGACACCGGCGTGCGCGAGCTGAAGCGGGTGTGCGTCTTCTGCGGGTCCAGCGCGGGCGTCCGCCCCGCCTACGGCGCGCTGGCGAGGCGGACGGGGAGGCTGCTGGCCGGGCGCGGCATCGGGCTGGTGTACGGCGGCGGAAGGGTGGGGCTGATGGGCGCGCTGGCCGACGCGGCGCTGGAGGCCGGCGGCGAGGTGATCGGCGTGATCCCCGACGCGCTCCTGGCGCGCGAGGTGGGGCACGGCGGGCTGACCGAGCTGCGCGTCGTCCGCTCCATGCACGAGCGCAAGGCGCTGATGGCCGACCTCGCCGACGCGTTCGTCGCCCTCCCCGGCGGCTTCGGCACCTGGGAGGAGTTCTTCGAGGTGCTCACCTGGAGCCAGCTCGGCATCCACCCCAAGCCCTGCGGCCTGCTGGACGTGGACGGGTTCTACCGGCCCTTCCTGGAGATGATGGACCATGCCGTGGCCGAGGGGTTCGTGCGCCCGCAGCACCGCGCGCTGGTGCTCCGGGCCGCCGAGCCGGGGCGCATGCTGGAGCTGCTGGCGGCGTGGGAGGCGCCGCCGGTGCCGAAGTGGATCGGCCGCGACGAGACCTGACGTCCCGTCCCGCGGCGGGGCACGGAGGTGCAGGGTTGGATGCACGTGCGGGGGGTCTTATCTTGCAGGGGTCGGCGTGACGTCGGCATACCCCGGAGAAGGAAGCACCATGCGCCGTTCGACCCGGTCCCCCCTCCGCCGCCGCGCAGGCGGCCTGCTCGCGACGCTCGCCGCGCTGGCGGCGCTCGCCGTCCCCGGCGGCGCGGCGGCGCAGGCGGGCGGCGCCGTGTACCGCATCCCCGTGACCGGCACGGTGGAGATGGGGCTCGCCCCCTTCGTCGAGCGCTCGCTGCGCGAGGCGGAGGCGGCGGGTGCGGCCGCGGCCGTGCTGGACATCGACACCCCGGGCGGGCGCATCGACGCCGCCGAGCAGATCGCCGACGCGCTGCGCGACGCCCGCATCCCCACCTACGCCTACGTCAACCGCCGCGCCTTCAGCGCCGGCGCCCTGATCGCCCTGGCCACGGACGGCATCTACATGCGCCCCGGCTCGGTGCTGGGCGCCGCGACGCCGGTGGACGGGAGCGGCGAGAAGCTCTCCGAGAAGATGGTGAGCGCCATGCGCTCCGAGTTCCGGGCGCTGGCCGAGGAGCGCGGGCTGGACCCCCGCGTCGCCGAGGGGATGGTGGACGAGGCCGTCGGCGTCCCCGGCGTCACCGAGCCGGGGCGGCTGGTCTCGCTCAGCACGGGCGAGGCGGCCCGGCTGGGGTACGCGCGCGAGGTCGCCGACTGGGAGGGGATGCTGGCCGCCGCCGGCGCGCCGGGCGCGGAGACCGTCTCCACCCGGATCAACTGGGCCGAGCGGGTGGTGCGCTTCCTCACCGACCCGGTGGTCGCGCCCTTCCTGCTGACGCTGGGGTTCCTGGGGCTGCTCATCGAGATCAAGACCCCCGCCTTCGGGCTGGCGGGGCTGGCGGGCGCCGCCTCGCTGGGCGCGTTCTTCGGGAGCCACCTGATCGTGGGGCTGGCCGGCTGGGAGACGCTGGTGCTCCTGGCCGCGGGGATCCTCCTCCTGCTGGCGGAGGTGGTGATCCTCCCCGGCTTCGGGGTGGCGGGCGTGCTGGGGCTACTGGCGCTCTGCGGCTCCATGGTCCTGGCCATGCTGGGGAGCTTCCCCACCGGAACGGACGTGCTGGTCGCGCTGAACGTCGTCGGCGGCTCTCTGGTGGCCGTGGGCCTGCTGGGGTGGCTGATCGTCCGGCGCCTCCCGAACGACCGCCGCGCCGGGCGGCTGATCCTGCAGGGCTCCACCTCGCGGGAGGCCGGCTACCTCTCGGCGCCCATCCGCGAGGAGCTGGTGGGCGTCGAGGGGGTGGCGGTCACCGACCTGCGCCCCTCCGGCACCGGCGTCTTCGGCGACGAGCGCGTGGACGTGGTCACCGACGGCGGCTACGTCCCCGCCGGCACGCCCATCCGCATCGTCCGCGCGGAGGGGTACCGGCACGTCGTCACCCCCATCCGGGCGGCCTGAAGCGGCGGCTCGCCGCCACCTCCGCGCCCGTCCCGACGTACCGGGGGACGGACGCGGGGCGACCCGCTCCACCGACTCCCGCCCGCCTCGGGCGGGGGCACCTCGACTCCAACGGACACCGACCCATGGAAGCCCTCCTCGGCAGCGCCCTGTTCGCGATCTTCGTCGGGCTGATCGTACTG
This sequence comes from Longimicrobiaceae bacterium, assembly GCA_036259415.1. Classification (GTDB taxonomy): domain Bacteria; phylum Gemmatimonadota; class Gemmatimonadetes; order Longimicrobiales; family Longimicrobiaceae; genus JAFAYN01. The sequence continues at coordinate 1,653 of DATABU010000268.1, read as the reverse complement.
TTCATCTTCTTCCGCTTCATCCCCCTCGGGCTCTGGATCCAGGCGCTCGCCTCCGGGGTGCGCGTGTCCTTCATGAACCTCTTCGGGATGCGCTTCCGGAAGGTGAACCCCGGGCGCATCGTCAACCCGCTGATCACCGCGCACAAGGCGGGGATCGCGCTGAGCGCAGACGCGCTGGAGGGGCACTACCTGGCCGGCGGCAACGTGGAGCGGGTGGTGCAGGCGCTGATCGCCGCCGACAAGGCCAACATCGACCTCCGCTTCGAGCGTGCCGCCGCCATCGACCTGGCCGGGCGCGACGTGCTGGAGGCGGTGCAGACCTCGGTGAACCCCAAGGTGATCTCCACCCCCCGGGTGGCGGCCATGGCCAAGGACGGCATCCAGCTCATCGCCATCGCGCGCGTCACCGTCCGCGCCAACATCAACCGGCTGGTGGGCGGTGCGGGCGAGGAGACCATCCTGGCGCGCGTGGGCGAGGGGATCGTCTCCACCATCGGCTCGGCGGTGAGCCACGCGGCGGTGCTGGAGAACCCGGACGCCATCTCCAAGACGGTGCTCTCGAAGGGGCTGGACGCCGGCACCGCCTTCGAGATCCTCTCCATCGACATCGCCGACGTGGACGTGGGCAAGAACATCGGCGCCGAGCTGCAGACCGACCAGGCCGAGGCCGACAAGCGCATCGCCCAGGCCCGCGCGGAGGAGCGGCGCGCCATGGCGGTGGCGCAGGAGCAGGAGAACCGCGCGCGGGTGGAGGAGATGCGCGCCCGGGTGGTGGAGGCGGAGGCCGAGGTCCCGCTGGCGATGGCGGAGGCGTTCCGCAGCGGCAACCTGGGGATCATGGACTACGCCCGCTACAGCAACATGCAGAGCGACACCGCCATGCGGAAGTCGCTGGCCGCCCCCGACGGCTCGGCCGCGGGGAACGGCGAGCTGGGCTGAGCCATGGACCTGCTGGAGCTGCTCCTCGTCCTGGTCTTCTTCGGGGCCCCGCTCCTGGGGCGGCTGCTGCGGCGCGGGGCGCCTCAGGAGCCGCAGCTCCCCCCCGTCGAGACCGAGACCCAGGACGCCGGCTGGCTCCCCGCTCCCGCTCCCGCGCGGACCGGCCCCGCCCCGGCGGCGGAGGGGGGCGGGTGGGCGGCGGGGTGGGGCGCGTGGCCGGGGATCGAGACCGAGGCGGAGGACGAGGAGGGCGAGGACGAGGAGACCGCGCTGGCCGCGGACGACCGCGGCCCCGGTTCCATCCACACGGCGGAGGCCATTTCGCTGGAGCCGGTGGAGCCCCGCGAGGTGGCGCTGCGGCCGGCCCCGGTCGTGGTGTCGCTGGAAGCGACGCGGGTGGACCGGAAGGCGGAGCACCAGCGCTTCCACCAGCGGCTGGGCGAGGCGGCGCCCCGGCGCCCCCCCCCGGTCCGCCTCGCCGACCAGCTGGGGTCGCGCGAGGCGGTGCGGCGCGCGGTGCTGCTGGCCGAGGTGCTGGGGCCGCCGCGGGCACTGCGGGAGCTGGACGACGACCGCTAGCCCGCCGCCGCCGCCCCACCACCACCCTCTCCCGACCCCGGGAGAGGGTTTTTCGTCGCGCCCCGGGCTGGGAGCCTGCGTGAGGGATGCGAGCGCGAAGCGGCGAGACCCCGGGGGCAGTTTCCCGGGGTCTCG
>DATABU010000267.1:0-13575 GCA_036259415.1 Longimicrobiaceae bacterium | reverse complement strand
CGCGGGGGCCCTCGTCGCGTCCGGGTCCCGCCGGGGCGGGCGGCTCAGCGCCGGTCCGGCACCCCGCCCGGCTGCGAGAGGTCGATCATCAGCCCGCGGTCCAGGTACGGCTTGGTGCGCAGCGCGTCCACGTCGTCCAGGCGCCGCAGCACCTCGTGGATCCGCCACACCTGGCCCTGGATGGACGCCACCGACTCCCGGTAGCGGTCGTATCCCGTCCCCCCGCCGGAGAGCAGCTCCGTCTCCAGGATCAGCCCGGCCAGCGCGTTGTTCAGCTCGTGCCGCAGCCCCAGCGCCAGCTGCTGCAGCGCCAGCCGCCGCTCCCGGCCGACCTGGTCGCGCTGCTCGCGCTCCATCCGCCGGATCGCGCCCCGCAGGTCGATCTGCTCGACGATGGAGCCCGCGATGATCCGGAGCACCTCGATCTCGCCCGGGGCCCATGCCCTCGGCGCGTAGCCGGCCACGCAGAGCGTACCCGGCACGTGGGTGCCCGCGGCGGTGGGACGCAGCGGAACGCCCACGTAGGTGCGGATCCCGTCCTGCAGCGCCGCGCCGTCCAGCTCCAGCGGGAAGGCGAGCGCGTCCTCCACGACCAGCGGCTCGTCCGCCTCCAGGGTGTAGCGGGCGAGCGAGCCGGATAGCGCGCGCTTCCGCCGGACCGCGCGCAGGTCGGGGAGGCGGATGCAGATCTCGAACAGCTGCTGGTCCGGGAGGGCCAGCGAGACCGCAGCCACCTCCGCGCCGAGCGTCAGCGCCGCGAGGCGGACGAAGTGGTCGAGGTCGGCCTCCGCGGGGCCTTCCTCCGCCGCGACCGGGCCGGCACCGTTCCCGGTCTGGGCGGAGGTGCCTCGGGAGTGCCATCCCCCGTCGGGCATTGCCGAGACGACGCCCGGGACGGGGATGCGGGTTTCTGCGCGCATGTGGACGGGTGCCGGGGTTGCGCGTGCCGGAAGAGAAGCGGCGCCGGGGCTCGGCGCCGCGGCGGTCGAGTGCAGTCGGCATGCCGCCGGAGGGACGGCCCGGAGCTTGCCGTAAGCTCAAGCCGCCACGCAGTTTGCGACAACACCCCCACCTCCCCCGGCCCGGCGGTGCGACGCAAGTGTAACGGTAGCGCCACAACAGGAGCGGGGATCCCTCACGGTGCCGCGGACGCACCTTCGGGAACGGGGGCACACGGGCGCCGCGCAACTGCCGCGCGGGAAGGATGGTTCCATGGACCCGAAGGTCCGGGACGAGGTGGTCGCCTTCCTCAGGGGCTGGCTCCCGGAGCCGGCGAAGCGGACGTACCGGGCGATGATCGCGAGGGACCCGCGCGACTGGAAGCGCGACCCCCACTTCCGCAGGGGGGTGATCGTCCGGCACGCGCTCCGCGGCAACGGCTTCACGGAGGAGGTGCTCGGCGTCCCCTCGCTGGAGCCCTACTGGGCCGACATCCTGGCGCGGGCGGTCCGGGACGAGGCGCCCGCGGCCGCTACAGCACCTGGACGATCAGCCCCACCAACGCCGCCGTCGCCGTGATCGCGCGCGTGATGACCCAGGGGTCGCTCAGGCCGCGCTGCCGCGCCCCGGGCACGTGGATCTGGTCGCCGGGGTGGAAGTTCATCTGGTCCAGCGTCCGCCCCTCGGCGATCGCCTGCTGCATAGGCTCGCCCTCGAAGACCCGGGTGCCCCTGCGCTCCACGTAGATCCTGCGCAGGTCCGCCCCCGCGGCGGGGCCGCCCGCCCGCATCAGCACGTCCGTCACGGGCGCCTCCGCCGGGACGGTGTAGAACCCGGGGGCGCCCACCTCCCCGCCGACGGCCACCCGGATGAGCGGCTGCACCCGGACGACGGGCTCCACGATGAAGCGCCCCAGGTGCTCGGCGATCCGCGGCTCCATCTCGGAGCGGAGGAGGCCGCCCACCGGGACGTCGCCGATGTTGGGGAGGTAGAGGACGCGGCCGGTGCGCACCGTGAAGGTGTCCGACAGCTCCTCGCTCCCCTCCACGAAGACCGCCACCTGGTCGCCCACCTGGACGTCGCCGTCGCGCAGGCGGGCGCGGATCGCCTCCGACTCCGCGCGGATGCGGTCCTTGAACTGGCCGCTGTGGCTGCGCGAGGCGAGGATCTGCTCGTACTCCGTGAGCAGCCGCTGGAGGTCGCCGCGCGTGACCTGGACCCGGCGGGGGTCCACCCGGTCTCCGTCCTGGCCGCGCGCCGGTGCGGCGGCGGCGAGGCAGAGAAAGGCGAGTGCGAGCACCCGAAACAGCATCATCGATGGCTCCTGCCCGGTTGGGATGCGCAAGTTCGGCGGGCGGCCCGCGGGCCGCCGCGGGTTCAAACGCCCTGGAGCTGCCGGACCCCGCCCGCGGCGACCCGGTCGTCCGGAAGGTCGGCCACCTCGTAGCCGGGGAGGTACTCGTAGGCGCTGTACAGGCCGTTGGGAACGGTGCCGTTGACCACCGCGCCCAGCACCCGGATCGGCAGGCGGTCCAGCATCATAAGGTTGGACTCCGCCACCGCCCGGCTGGTGACGTCCGTCCGCACCACCATCAGCATGTCGCGGGTGAGCGTGGCGAGCACCAGCGGGTCCACGCACGCCCCCATGGGCGGGCTGTCCACCAGGATCACGGCGTACTCCGAGCGGAGGTCGGCCAGCAGTTCCGCCATGGTCTCGGAGCCGAGCAGCTCCGGCCCGGCCTGCGTCCGCGTACCGCTCCCGATGACGTGCAGGTGCGGGTAGGCGGTGGTCTGGATGATCTGCGACGCCGGCACCGTCCCCTGCAGGAAGTCGGTGAGCCCCGGCTTGCGGTTCACGTTCAGGAGGTGGTGCAGCGTCCCGCGGCGCAGGTCGCCGTCGATCAGCAGCGTCTTGTGGCCCTGCTCGGCGAAGGAGAGCGCCAGGTTCACGCTGACGAACGACTTGCCCTCGCCGCTCCCCGGGCTGGAGACGGTCAGCGCCCGCGCCCCGGTCGAGCCGGTGGCGTGCATCAGGTTCAGGCGAAGGCTGCGGAACGCCTCCACCATGTGCGCCGCGCTCCCCACCCCGGTCTGCTGGTTCCGCCGGGCGCGCGGGATGGCGCCCAGGAGGGGCAGACCCAGCCCGCCGGTGACCTGCTCCGGGTAGACCAGCTTGGGGTTGAAGCGGTCGAACACCACCACCCCCGCCAGCACCAGCCCCAGGCTCCCGCCGAGGAACAGGAGGAAGATCTGCACGCGCGGGTCCTTGGAGGGCTGGTACGGCACCGTGGCGCGGTCCAGGATCCGCACGTCGGGGATGCTGGTGACCGCCGCCAGGCGCGCCTCCTCGTAGCGCTGCTGCAGGTTCTGGAACAGGTGCGCGGCCATGTCCACGTTGCGCTGCCGGCGCGCCTCCTCGATGGCCCGCGGCGGGATCTGCTGGATCTGGCTGGAGGCGGACCCGATCAGCCCGTCCAGCGCCGCCTCGCGCGCCGCCAGCTCGGACGAGAGCGCCCCCACCAGGCTGGGGATGGTGCGTCCCTGGAGCGCGTCCACCTCGCCCTGCAGGCGGCGGACGGGGTCGTACAGGTCGGTGTACTTGGCGCGCAGGGTGCGCAGCTCCGCCTGCTTGGCGGTGAGCTCGGCGAGCGCCGACTGGATCGCCGAAGCCTGCTGCACCGAGGGGATCGTCTCCAGCGAGTGCAGCGGCAGCTCGCCCCGGGGCGCCTGTATCACCCGGGCGAGCGCGTCACGGTCGCGGCGGATCTGCTCCTTCTCAAGGCGGAGCTGGAAGAAGTTCTGGAACACCGGGTCCTGCGAGAGCGCGACCCCCGGCGAGGCGGGCACCCCCCGGTCCGCGGGGAGGGTGATGGTGTTCACGCGGAAGCCCTGCAGCCCCGACTCCTCCTGCTGGAGGTTGCGCGCGGCGTAGTCGAGCTGGTCCTGGAGGATGCTGGCCTGCTCGGCGAGCTTGGCCCGCTTCAGCTCCGAGGCCACGGCGATGTAGCGGTCGGTCACGGCGTTCATCACCGAGGCCACCTTGCGGGGGTCGTTCCCCCGCAGCTCCAGCCCCAGGATGTTTCCTTCCTTGTCCTTGAGCGTCGAGCTCAGGCGGCGTCCCAGGTCGCCCGCCGCGTCGCGGGGGGTGACCACGGTGAAGTCGATGGTCTGGCCGGGGCTCAGGGCCCTCTTCCGCGGGGCCCAGCTGAACCCGACGTCGGCCCCCAGCGAGTCGCCCACCGCCGCCTCCTGGACGGTCAGCCCGTCGCGGGTGGCGAGCCGGATCCGGTTCCCGGACTTGTCCACCGAGAGGCGGTACTCGCCCGGGCGGAAGCGCTCGCGGAGCGCGAAGCCGGAGAACGCCGCCGAATCGGCGGGGGAGCCGGGCTGGAGGTACAGGCGCTCCTGGCGCACGACGTGGTCGAGCACCGTGTACGAGCGGAGCAGCTCCACCCAGGCGTTGGCCGCGAGGAGCCCGGAGGCGCGGATGGGACCGCGGGCGTCGGCGCCCCTCGCCTCCTGCTGGATCCAGATCGTCGCCTCGGCCTTGTACTCGGGCTGCACGAAGCGCGTGGCGTACGCCCCGGCCGCCGTCCCCACCGCCACGACACCCAGGACGATCCACTTGTACCGGGCGAGCGCGGTGAAGTAGCGGCGCAGGGGGTTCGCGGCGGGCTCGATGGACGCGTCCCCGCGGAACACGGACGCGGCCTGCCGCGGATCGAACGGAACCAGGTCCGCCGACGACTCGTTGTATTCTGTGGGAGGTCCGCTATGCATGGGCCGGGAAGTGGGTCGTGCAGCGTTGGAAGGAACGGCCGGGTCGATGGTCCGTTTAGCAAGCGAGGGGCCGCGGTCTGCGGCCGCCCGGATCCCCGCGCCGCGTCTCCGCTCTCGCGCTCCGCGGCGCACCGGCCGGGGAAGGTGATGCGCGGGGATCTGTTGCGCGAACGCCACAGAACGTCGAGATTCCGCAACCACGCCCGCGCTCCGGCCCATCCGGGGGCGCCGCAAAGTGCATGACCTGCCGGATCCGGCGAAGGAGGCGCCCCGCGGGGGGTAGGGAAGCTCCCCGCGGTGGATCGTCCCGCTACGTGCGGGGTTCCGGTGGAACAGGGGTGGGGCGTGGACGCCCCGGCGGGGACGGCGGGACTCGGCGGAGAAAAGCCGCCTCGGGGTACCAACCGCTTGCGCCCTGCCCTGTTGTGGCGCTGTCGCACCAGTTGTTGAATGATGGTCTTGAAATTGCTTCCCACCCGGAGCGGCTCCGGGCGACGCAGGAGCCCCCCTCGGAATCACGCCCCCATGCGCTTCCGCGGCGTCGGCTCGGCCCACGGCGCCACGCCCGGCTCCGGCACGATGTGAGGCGCTCGTGCCACAGCTGTTACCTTCGACGGACGATGCCCGCCGCTCGGGCGGGGTAGCTTTCGCCCGGCGGCTCCTCGGACTTCGCACGACGCGGCTCCCCGCGCGCGCCGGCTCGGGCCGGAGCACGTGGCCCACCTGAACTGAAGAGAGCACAGGAATGTCCTTCGAAGCCCACCCCAGCTCGCCCGGCCCGCAGGGGTTCCGCCCCGGCGGCGCCGTCTCCGACGAGGATCCCCGGAGCGAGATCTCGATCCTCGTGGTGGACGACGAGCACACCCTCCGCGAGAGCTGCGCGAGCGTGCTGCGGCTGGAGGGCTACAACGTGTCCATGTGCTCGCGGGGAACGGAGGCGATCGACCTGTTCAAGCGCCGGTCGTTCGACGTGGTCCTCATCGACCTGTACCTGGACGACGTGCCGGGGACGGAGGTCCTCTCCGTCTGCCTGCAGACCAGCCCCGCCACGCGCGCGATCATCATGACGGGGAACCCCTCCGTCGACTCCAGCGTGGAGGTGACCCGCATGGGGGCCTGGGACTACCTCCCCAAGCCCTTCTCCGCCACGCACCTGCAGATCCTGGTCGGGAGGGCGGCGCACGCGGTGCTGAACGACCGCCACACCTCGGCGCTCGCGGAGCGCGAGCTGGCCGCCGACCACTCGGGCGGCCCGGTGGGGGGCCCCGTGCTCCTGGGCCGCTCCCCCTCCTTCTGCCGCGCCGTGGAGCTGGCGCGCCGCGTGGCGCGCACGGACGCCTCGGTGTTCATCAGCGGCGAGAGCGGCACCGGCAAGGAGATGATCGCGCAGTTCATCCACTCGCAGAGCCACCGGGCCAACCGCCCGATGGTGGCGATCAACTGCGCGGCGCTCCCGGAGACGCTCCTGGAGTCGGAGATGTTCGGCCACTGCAAGGGCGCATTCACCGGGGCCATCAAGGACAAGATGGGTCTCCTGGAGATCGCCAACGGGGGCACCTTCTTCCTGGACGAGCTGACGGAGATGTCGCAGACGATCCAGGCCAAGTTCCTCCGCGTCATCCAGGACGGGATCGTGCGGCGGGTGGGGAGCGAGGGGATCGACGCGGTGGTCAACGTCCGCTTCATCGCGGCCACCAACCGCGACCCGCTGGACGCGACGCAGGAAGGGGTGCTCCGCAAGGACCTCTTCTACCGCCTGAGCGTGGTGCCCATCACCCTCCCGCCGCTCCGCGACCGCCCGGAGGACATCTCGCTGCTGGCGGAGCACTTCCTCAGCTACTACTGGAAGCGGCACCGCGACCCCAAGTCGCCAGTGCCCAAGCTCAGCCAGGCCGCCATCGGCTCGCTGCAGGCGCGGGAGTGGCGGGGGAACGTGCGCGAGCTGCAGAACGTGGTGGAGCACACGGTCGTGCTGGTGGAGCCCGGCTCCACGGTGCAGCCGGACGACATCCCGTTCCGCGACATCGAGCCCGTGTCGCGCGAGCCCAAGGCGACGCTCTTCCGCGGGCTGGACGAGCCCTACCACAGCGCCCGCGAGCGGGTGCTGGCGGACTTCGAGCGCGTCTACCTGGGCGCCCTGGTGGACCGGGTGGGAGCGAACATGTCCAAGGCGGCCAAGATCGCGGGGGTGGACCGCACCACGCTCTACCGGCTGATGGAGAAGCACGGCCTGCAGCGCGACACCGTCATCAAGGCGAGCTGAGCGGAGCGGGCCCGGCGAGGACCGCGAAGGCTCTCGTGGCCGAGGAGCCCCCTGCCCCGCCCGGCGCGGCGGCGGACCCGCTCGCCCGGGTCTCGTCGCGCGCGCTGAGGTCCGCGGCCGCGCGGGTGCTCGCCGGCGCGGGCGGGGACGACGCGGAGCTCGCCGCCCGTGTGGCCGAGCTGGCGGCCGGCCTGGAGGCGGCCCGCGCCGAGCCTCCGCCATCCGACCCGGAGGAGCCGCCCTCCGCCGGGGAGCTGCTGGACCTCCTGCTGGAGGCCGAGCTGGCGGAGCGGCTCGAATCGGGAGACGCGGCGCCCGCGGAGCTGCTCCAGGCGGTCCGCTCCCACCGCGTGCTGCGCCGCCGCCTCGCCGGCGGGGACGAGGCGGCGTTCGACGACCCCGCTGTCGTGATCGGCCTCGCGCACGACCTCCGCTCCCCCCTCACCTCCGTCCTCTTCCTCTCCGACGCGCTCCGCTCCGGCTTCGCCGGGGAGCTCAACGAGACGCAGCACCGCCAGCTGGGGATCATCTACAGCGCCGCGCTGGGGCTGGTCTCCATGGCCAACGACATCCTGGACCTGTACCGGCGCGGGGACAGCCTGGTGGACGCGCGTCCCTCGCCGTTCGCCATCCCCGAGATCGCCGACTCCATCCGCGACATCGTCCTCCCCATCGCCGAGCAGCGCCGCATCGACCTCCGCTTCGCCCTGGCGGCCGACGGCCGGCGCCTCGGCCACCCGGTCGCGCTCGCGCGGGTGCTCCTCAACCTGATCGTCAACGGCCTCAAGTACACCGAGAGCGGCTTCGTGGAGCTCTCCGCCCGGCCGGCGGGCCCCACGCGGGTCGAGTTCGCGGTGCGCGACTCCGGCTCCGGGATCCGGCCGGAAGAGGAGGCGACGCTCTTCCAGCCGCTGCGGCGGGTGAACCGCTGGGACGGCCCGGGCTTCTCCGGGTCGGGGCTCGGCCTGGCGCTGGCCCGGCGGCTGGTGCGCGCCATGGGGTCGGAGCTGGCGTACGAGACCGACGCCGGTGCCGGCACCCGCTTCTTCTTCGAGCTGGACCTCCCCGCCGCTCCCCCGGCCTGACCACCCTCCCCGCGGCGCAGGCAGGCCCCTGTTAGTGTGTGGTGAACGCCCCACACACGTCGCCGGGCCACCACGAAACCCGCCCTCCCCCCGCTCGCCCCGCCAATCGCACGTGGTTGCACGGCAGGCACTTACGCCTTCCGCGGCCGCGCTCTCCCCCGTGCATGCCCGTTGCATTCCCGCTCCTTCGCAGATCGCAACGGCGGTATCACGGAACTACAGAATACGGGAGAGTCGCACCGTGCTGATCCCCGCACAGAAGTCGGGTCCCCTGAGCGCACCCCGCGTGCTGACGTCGAGCGCGGTGACGATCGAGGATCTGGTCGACCGGGCTCCTTCGCCCGGCCCCTGGACCCGGATCGTCGCCCTGACGGACGCGCCACAGATCGGGCGGCGGGCTCTCAACGTGGTCTTCGCACTGGTCGGCCTCCTGCTGGCGGCGCCGCTGATGCTGGTCATCGCCGTGCTCGTCAAGCTCTCCTCGCCAGGGCCGATCATCTTCCGGCAGACGCGCGTCGGGGTGGACCGGCGCCGGCACGACGGGAGCCAGCACCACTGGCGCCGGCGGGTGGACTACGGCGGCCGGCTGTTCACGATGTACAAGTTCCGCACGATGACGACCGCCGGCGACAGCGCGGTGCAGGTGTGGGCGCAGCCCAGCGACCCGCGGGTCACCCGCCTGGGTGCGGTGCTGCGCAAGTACCGGCTGGACGAGCTGCCGCAGCTCCTGAACGTCCTCAAGGGCGACATGAACATCGTGGGGCCGCGCCCCGAGCAGCCCAAGATCTTCGCGGAGCTGCGGGAGAAGATCGACCACTACTCCGAGCGTCAGCGCGTGCTCCCGGGGATCACGGGATGGGCCCAGATCAACCAGAGCTACGACCGCTGCCTCTCCGACGTGCGCAACAAGCTGAGCTACGACCTGGAGTACATCGAGCGCCAGTCCGTCGCGCAGGACCTCCGCATCCTGCTCCGCACCGTGCCGGTGGTGGTCTTCAAGAGGGGAGCGTGGTGACGTGACCGGTGCAGTCCTCGCCCTGAGCCGCGCGCAGCCCCTGGACTGGAGGCGCGGCCTCCCCCTGCTGGCCGCCGCGGCGGCCTTCGTCGTGCTCTTCTGGAGCCCCATGGTCACGCTGGGGCGCGACTGGTGGAGCGACCCCGACGCGGGTCACGGCCTCCTGCTGGCGCCCGTCGCGGTCTACCTGGCCTGGAAGCGCGGGCTGGTGGCGGGCGCGAAGGGGCAGGTGGTCGCCGGGACGCTGATCCTGCTCGCGGCGGTGCTCCTCCGCTACGTCTCGGGGCTGGCGGCGGAGCTGTTCACCATGCGCGCCTCCATGCTGGGTGCGCTCTTCGGGCTGGTGGTCTTCTACCTGGGCTTCCGGCAGCTCCTCCACTGGTGGCTGCCGGCCTCGCTGCTGGTGCTGTCGGTGCCGCTCCCGGACGTGGTGCTCGGCTCGCTCGCGCTCCCGCTCCAGCTCCGGGCGTCGCAGATGGGCGCGGGGCTGCTGGAGTGGCGAGACGTGCCGGTGGCGCTGTCGGGGAACGTGATCCGGCTCCCGGGGCGCTCCCTCTTCGTGACCGAGGCGTGCAGCGGGCTCCGCTCCCTGGCCTCGCTGATCTCGCTGGGCCTGCTGATCGGCGGACTCTGGCTGCGCCACCCTGCGAGCCGCGTGCTCCTGCTGGTCGCGGCCATCCCCGTGGCCATGTTCCTCAACGGGATCCGGGTGTTCCTCACCGGCTTCCTCGTCTTCTACGTGAACCCGAAGCTGGGCGAAGGCTTCATGCACGTCACCGAGGGGTGGATCATCTTCGTCGTCGCGTTCGCCATCCTGGGCGGAATCGCCCTGCTCCTGACCCGGGCCGAGAGCTGGGTGGGGAGGCGCCGGGCATGAGGGGGCTCGCGAAGGCGTGGGCGCCCGCGGTCCTGCTCGCGCTCGGCGCGGTGGTCACGCTCGGGGTCGACACCCAGCGGTCCATGCGTCTGCGCGCGCCGCTGGCGGCCACGGTCCCGGCGCAGGTCGCCTCGCACGGCTCGCAGGACGTGATCATCTCCGAGGACGAGCAGCGGGTCGCCGGGATGAGCGACTACCTGATGCGCGTCTACCGGCCCTCCGCGGCTGCCGCAGGCGCCGCGGGCGCGTACGCGTTCTCGGTGTACGTGGGCTACTACCAGAACCAGACGCAGGGCAGGACGATCCACTCGCCCCGCAACTGCCTCCCCGGCGCCGGGTGGGAGGCGCTCACCTCCAGCCGCGTGGCCGTGGCGGCCCCCGGTGGACCGGTGACGGTGAACCGCTACCTCCTCCAGAACAAGGGCCAGCGCGCCCTGGTCCTGTACTGGTACCAGGGGAGGGGACGGGTGGAGGCCAACGAGTACCTGGTGAAGTGGCACCTGCTGCGCGACTCGGCGCTCCGGGGCCGCAGCGACGAGGCGCTGGTCCGCGTCATCGTCCCGGTCACGGGGTCGGAGGACGAGGCGTTCGCGCTGGCCTCGCGCGTCGCCGGCGAGATGGTGCCGGCCGTGGACCGGGCGCTCCCGGCCGCCTGAAGCAGCCCGCCCGGGCCCGGGCGGACCCAGCGACACCAACACGACAAGGAACACCGGCATGACCTCGCAGAGCTACCGTCCGTTCGTCAAGGCGCTCTACCCCATCGGCGCGCTGCTCATCGTCGCGGCCGTGAGCGAGCCCGCCTTGCAGATCTGGCCGTTCCGGGTGGGCGAGCTGCGGTGGCGCTTCGGGGCGGTCGGGCTGATGTCGGGCGCGGTGCTGGGGACCCTCTTCGGCCTGGTGTGGATCATGGCCGTGGCGGCCGTCCTCGACCACCGCCGCACCCTCCGCGCGATGTCGGTCGCCTGCCTGCTGGCGGCGGTCGTCCTCACCGTGGTGGCGGGCCTGTTCACCCTGGACTTCCTGCAGGTCCGCTCCTCGGTCGACCCGCAGTTCCGGGGCGCGCTGGACCTGACGGTGCTCCGGGCCATGGCGGTCCTGGGGCTCTCGATCCCCACCGCGGCCGGGCTGGGGATCGGCGGGTGGCGCTCGTCGCGCCTCACCGGACGATCGAAGGCCGGCAAGGCCGCGAAGGACGCCGGCCTCGTCTTCCACGCCCAGCCACAAGGAGGCGCCAGCCCGGTGTGACCCGGGTGGCAGTTGCAGGATCTCACTCTCAGCAAGCAAGGAGGTGTCCATGCGGTTGAAGCAGGCAGGGCTGGCACTGGCGTTCGCGTCGGTGCTCGGCATGGGCTCGGCGCAGCAGGCATCGGCGTCGACGCCCATCCTGTCGAACGGCGGGCCCATCTTCGTCAAGTTCCTCATGGCGGAGGCGGCGCTCCGGTCGGAGCTCTGGTTCTTCGGGGCGATGAACCCCGGCCCGGACCAGACGCCGTTCGATTCGTACTCGGGGATGTTCCTGTTCGCGAACCAGGGTCACCAGACCAGCTCCGCGCCGGGATCCGGCGGGGTGGCCGCGATGGGCTCGCCCACCGGCAACCTGAACCCGGGCGGGATGTTCGCCGCGGGGACGGAGCTGCACTTCGGGATCTGGGTGCAGAACCTGTACAAGACCGGCGAGGAGAACCCGAACGCCCCGGGCTCGCGCGGGGGGTGGTTCTACACCGGCTCGGGCGCGAGCAACTACGACGGCCGGATCCATGCGAACGTGACGCAGGTCAGCCCGTGGAAGTACCGGGTGGGCTTCGAGGACCTGTGCCGCACGAGCACGAACCCGGAGGTGGACCCGCTCTGTGCGGACACCCGCTACGCGGCGGACTTCGACTTCAACGACAACATGTTCGAGGTCACCGCCACCCCCGAGCCCGTCTCGATGGCGCTCATGGGGACGGGGCTGGCCGGGCTGGCGGGGGTGGCGCGCCGCCGCCGCCGCAAGCAGGAGGAAGGGGAGGAGGAGCAGCAGTAGGCTCTTCGTTGGGCAGGTCTGTACGACGTGAAGGGCGCGCTCCCGTTGTTCCGGGGGCGCGCTCCCGTTGTTCCGGGGGCGCGCCCTTCGTGCATCCGTGATTGACTGCGGGTTCGGCGTGCCCCTCGCCGGCGCTCGGGTCGGGCTGCGATCTGCGTCAGGCCAGGGCGGTCACCGCGGGCGGCTCCGCACGGCGGGGAGAGCCATGGAGCGCGCGCTCCAGCAGCGCGGCGTTCAGGCGGCGGATGTCGTACCGCTCCTCCGCGAAGGCGCGGCCCGCCTCCCCCAGCGCCCGCAGCCCGTCGTCGTCGAGGGCGCGCAGGGCGAGGAGCGCCCGCGCGATCGCCGCGGGGTCCTCCGGCGGCACCAGGTACGGGTGCAGCTCCGGCGCCAGTGACTCGGGGACGCCGCCGGCCGTGGTGGCCACCACCGCGGCCTTCATCAGCATGGCCTCCTGGACGATGCATGCCTGGTTCTCGACCCAGGTGCCCAGCTCGATGCTGGGGAGGAGCACGGCGTCGGCGCCGGCGACGTGCGCGACGAGCGCCTCGGTGGTCACCGCGCCGGTGAACTCCACGTACGGCCCCAGCCCGTTCTCCGCCGCCCAGCGCTCCAGCGACGGCCGGAGGTAGCCGTCGCCGACCACGGTGTAGCGGAAGTCCGTCGCCCCCGCGGCGACCAGCCCGGCGAGCGCCTCCAGGGCGAAACGATGCCCCTTCTCCTCGCTCACCCGCCCCGCGGTCAGCAGCCGGAGCACGCCGCCGGGGCGGTACTCGCGGAGCGCGGCGGGGCGGTAGTCGTCCAGCGAGAAGCCGACGGGCACGATCTCCACCTTCTCCGGCGGACACCCGCGCGCGACCGCGTGGTCGCGGGAGAACTCGGTGTTGGTGAAGACCACGTCCACCCCCCGGAACGCCCGCAGCACCTTGTCGGGGTCCAGGCCGCTGGCGCCGGCGTTCTCGCCCCCGTGGTAGTACATGGCGACCGGGACGCCCGGGTAGACGGCGCGGAGCCAGGGGAACCAGGTCGCGGTCGTCAGGTCGTGCACCAGGCAGAGGTCGGGGCGCCCGCGGGGGAGCGCGAGCGCCCGTACGCCGGCGGTGAGCCGCTCCTTCCAGACCGGGAGGCCCGCCCCCGCGCTCAGGCGCCGCGGCGCGTCCGTGGGCCGGCGCGCGACCGCCCGCAGCGCGCGCGGGAGGAAGGACGGCAGCGAGCGGAGCGTGGTGGGGTACGGGCGGGTGCGCGCGTCCAGGCGCAGCCGGGCCACCTTCTCGTTCGGCACGCGACCCTGCCGGCCCTGGGCGAAGATCGTCAGCTCGTGCCCGTCGCGCACCAGCTGCGCGAACTGCGTGTCGAAGTACGGCTTGAAGGTGCTCGGGTAGTACTGTGTGAACGCGTAGATCCGCATTGGGGCCGGTGGGCGGGGGTGGGTCATCCTCCGGTGAGCACGACGTCGCGGCGCGTGGGCTCCCAGGTGGGGTTCTCGTCGCCGCGGAGGGCGCGGAGCGAAGCGTGGACCGCCGCCAGGTTCCCGGCGACCGCGAAGGCGGGGACCGCCAGCTCGCGGGGGACGTCGCGCTCCTCCGGCCAGAG
>DATABU010000266.1:0-2228 GCA_036259415.1 Longimicrobiaceae bacterium | reverse complement strand
GGGCTCGCCTCCGTTGGGCCACGTTGTTTGTGGCCCAACGGAGCCGCAGCCCGACCCGAGCGCCAGCGAGGGGCACGCCCGACCCCCAAGCAGTTCGACCCCGCTCGACGCAGCTCCGGCCTCACCGCCGGTCCGCGTGCTCGTCGTGCAGCACGATGTTGAAGACCAGCAGCAGCCCCCCCACCACCGCCGCCAGGAAGAGTAGTATCGCCAGCCCCGGATAGCCCAGGATCCGGAAGGTCGTCTCCACCCGCATCAGCAGCGCCGCGCCCAGGATGAGCGCCGCCAGCACCAGCCCCAGGGTGATGCGGTTGGCGATCTTCTGCAGCCCGGCCATCAGGTGCTTCTCGTCGATGGCGTCCACCTGCACGCGGAACTCGTTCTCGGCCAGGTTGTCCAGGATGGTGTTCACCCGCCGCGGGAGCCGCTGCACCAGCTCGTTGGTCTCCAGCAGCGTGGAGAACATCGCCGCGGGCGACGCCTGCTTCAGCATGCGCTGCTGCATGATCTCGGCGGCGTGGCGGCGGATGGCGGCGTTGGGGTCGAAGTCCGGGTCCAGGGTTCGGCCCACCTGGTCCAGCGCGAAGAGCGTCTTCCCCAGCGTGGAGAGCTCCGCGGGGAGGAGGACGCCGTTCTGCGCGGCGGCGCGGGTCATCTCCATGACGATGCGCCCCACCTGGATCTCCCGCGCCGTGGCGCCCTGCATCCGCGACACCAGCCCCGTCACCTCGCGGGTGAAGCGGGCCTCGTCCATCCCCGTCCGCGTCGTGCCGATGCGGAGCGCCGTGTCGGCGGCCTCCTCGCCCCGCCCCTCGCTCACCGACAGCAGGAGCTTGAGCAGGCGCTCCTGCATCTCCGGGGCGACGCGGCCCACCATCCCCACGTCGATCAGCGCGATGCGTCCGTCCGGGGTGACGAACACGTTGCCGGGGTGCGGGTCGGCGTGGAAGAAGCCGTCCACCAGGATCTGCTTCAGGTAGGCGCGGAACAGCTCGTCGGCCAGGGCGCCGCCGTCCAGCTCCATGCGCGCCAGCGGGCCGAGGTCGGTGACCTTCTTCCCCGGCACGTAGCCCATGGTGAGCACGCGCGAGGTGCTGTAGTCCGCCACCGCGCCGGGCACCACGATGCGGCCGAAGCCGCGCAGGTTCGCGCCCAGCGTGGTGAGGTTCTGCGCCTCGGAGCGGTAGTCCAGCTCGGCGAAGAGCGTCCTGCGGAACTCGGCCAGGAGATCCACCGTGCCGTAGCGCTTCCCGGCCTCGGTGTGGCGGTCCAGGAACTCGGCGATGTCCTCCAGCGCGTCCAGGTCGTCCACGATCTGCTCGCGGATCCCGGGGCGCTGCACCTTCACCGCCACCTCAGTCCCGTCGCGCAGCCGCGCCCGGTGCACCTGCCCCAGCGAGGCGGCGGCCAGCGGCTCCGGGTCGAAGTCGCCGAACGCGCGCGACATGCGCACCCCCAGCTCGGTGGTGACGATGCGCTCCACCTCGGCGTAGGGGAAGGGCGCCACGTCGTCCTGGAGGCGGGTGAGCGCCTCCACGTACGGCTCCGGGAGGAGGTCGGCGCGGGTGGAGAGGAGCTGCCCCAGCTTGACGTAGGTGGGACCCAGCGCCTCCAGGTCGTCGGCCAGCTCGGCCGCGGCGGGCGGGGGCGCGCCGTCGCCGTCGGCCACCCCCTCCTCGCGCAGCAGCTCCTCCATCCCCGCGTCGCGGACCAGGTCGGAGCGCCCGTACTTCACCAGCAGCCTGCCGATTCCTACGTACCGCTTCAGGTGCTCGCCGCGCAGCGAGATCGCCATCGGTCGTCTTCGCAAGTGGTTGTGGACGTGGGGGTTCCCGCCCCCCCGAACGCAGGAAGCGTGCGCGCCGCCGCCGGGGGGCACGTGAAATGCGCGGCGGGTCCCGACGCCCGGGAAGGAACCCCGCCGCCGCGCACCCGAGGTCGGCCATGGCGCGTCCCCTGCTCCGCCTCGCCCTGCCCCTGCTGGCGGCGGCGTCGCTCGCTTCGTGCGAGTACGTCCGGCTGCTGCGCCCCTCCGTCCTCAAGCAGCTCAACCCGCGCGTGGTGCGGCTGGTCAACTACCTCCCCGAGGTGGACGAGCCCAACGAGGCCATGGTGGGGCGGCTCCTCGCGCACGGCGGTCTGGGCCACGCGCGGCCGGGGGAGGACGGGGTGATGCGCGCCACGGTGCGCGCCCCGAAGCAGGAGTTCATCTGGGAGCCGGCGGTCAT
>DATABU010000265.1:0-5664 GCA_036259415.1 Longimicrobiaceae bacterium | reverse complement strand
GGCGGTCAGCGTGTTCGCTCCCGCCGTGGTGCCCAGGGTCCAGCTCCCCACGGTCGCCACGCCGCTGGCGTTGGTCGTCGCGGGGCTGCCGGTGACGCTCCCGTCGCCCGAGGCCGCGAAGGTGACGCTCACCCCCGCGACCGGGTTGCCGTACTGGTCCGTGACGGTCACCGACGGAGCGGTGCCGATCGAAGTGCCCACCGCCGCGCTCAGCCCGTCGCCGGCGGTCTTGGCGATGTTCGCCGCGGCGCCCGCCGTGCCGGTGGCCGAGAAGGTGGTGGTGAGCGCGCCCGCCGTGGCGGTCAGCGTGTTCGCTCCCGCCGTGGTGCCCAGGGTCCAGCTCCCCACGGTCGCCACGCCGCTGGCGTTGGTCGTCGCGGGGCTGGCGGTGACGCTCCCGTCGCCCGAGGCCGCGAAGGTGACGCTCACCCCCGCGACCGGGTTGCCGTACTGGTCCGTGACGGTCACCGACGGCGCGGTGCCGGTCGCGGTGCCCACCGTGGCGCTCAGCCCGTCGCCGGCGCTCTTGGCGATGTTCGCCGCGGCGCCCGCCGTCCCGGTCGCCGAGAAGGTGGTGGTGAGCGCACCCGCCGTGGCGGTCAGCGTGTTCGCTCCCGCCGTGGTAGCTAGCGTCCAGCTGCCGAGCGTCGCCACGCCGGAGGCATTCGTCGTCGCCGGGCTGCCGGTGACGCTCCCGTCGCCCGAGGCCGCGAAGGTGACGCTCACCCCCGCGACCGGGTTGCCGTACTGGTCCGTGACGGTCACAGACGGCGCGGTGCCGATCGCCGTGCCCACCGCCGCGCTCAGCCCGTCGCCGGCGCTCTTGGCGATGTTCGCCGCGGCGCCCGCCGTGCCCGTAGCCGAGAAGGTGGTCGAGAGCGCGCCCGCCGTGGCGGTCAGCGTGTTCGCTCCCGCCGTGGTGGCGAGAGTCCAGCTCCCCACGGTCGCCACGCCGCTGGCGTTGGTCGTCGCGGGGCTGCCGGTGACGCTCCCGTCCCCGGAGGCCGCGAAGGTGACGCTCACCCCCGCGATCGGGTTGCCGTACTGGTCCGTGACGGTCACCGCCGGGGCGGTGTCGATCGAAGTGCCCACCGCCGCGCTCAGCCCGTCGCCGGCGGTCTTGGCGATGTTCGCTGCGGCGCCCGCCGTCCCGGTGGCCGAGAAGGTAGTGGAGAGCGCGCCCGCCGTGGCGGTCAGCGTGTTCGCTCCTGCCGTGGTGCCCAGGGTCCAGCTCCCCACGGCCGCCACGCCGCTCGCGTCGGTGGTGGCCGTCGGGCCGGTGACGCTCCCGCCGCCGCTCGCCACCGCGAAGGTGACGCCCACCCCGCCGACGGGGTTGCCGCTGGCGTCCGTGATCCGGACGGCGGGCGCGGTCGCCACCGCGGAGCCCGCGGTTGCCGTCAGCCCGTCGCCAGCCTGGACCGCCATGGCGGAGGGCGCGCCGGCCGCCAGGGCGATCGTGTCCGACGTGACCCCCGTCAGCCCGGTCGCGGAGAAGTCCAGCGTGAACGCCCCCACGGTCCCGTCGATGGCGAGGTCGGTGAACGCCGCCCGGCCGGCCGCGTCCGTGGCGACCGTCGTCGAGCCGCCCAGCGTCCCCGTCCCGGAGGCGACCGCCGCCGTCACGCCGACGCCGTCCTGCGCGACCGCGTTGCCGTACGCGTCCTGCAGCTGGACGACCGGCTGGTGCGGGAAGGCGATCCCGCTCTGCGCCGCGGCCGACGGCTGGGTGGCGACCGCGAGCTTCGCCGCCGCCGCCGGTAGCGTCGTCGCCGTGAAGGTCAGCGGGGAGCCGGCGAGACCCGCGGAGGTGGCGCTGACGCTCTGCGCCCCCGCCGTGCCGCCGAAGGTCCAGGCCACGGAGGCCACGCCGGACGCATCGGTGGTCGAGCTCGCCGCCGCGACCGATCCGCCGCCCGTCGTCACCGCCCAGTTCACCGTCACCCCGGCGACGCCGTTGCCGTTGGCGTCGGTCACCTTCGCCTCGAGCGCACGGGTGGTCGCGACCGTCGCCGTGCCGCCGTCGCCCGAGAGCTTGGCGATGCTGGCGGCCGCACCGGGAATGCCGGTGGCGTTGATGGTCGCGCTCGGGCCGTCCTGCACCGCGGCGGTGAGCGTGTTCGTCCCCGCCGTGGTGCCCAGCGTCCAGCTCCCCACGGTCGCCACGCCGTTCCCGTCGGTCGTCTGGGTGGCGCCGGTCACGCTCCCGCCGCCCGCCGACACGGCGAAGGTCACGGCGGCGTCGGCGACCGGATTCCCCTGCGCGTCGGTCACCCGCACGGAGGGCGGCGTCGTCACCGCGCTCCCGGCGACCGCCGTCTGGTCGGCCCCGGCGACCACCGTGACGGAGGCCGGCGCGGCGGAGACGGCGGTCACGGTGAACACCACCGGCTCCATCCCCCGCGCGGAGACCTGCACCCGGTTCACCCCGGCCTGCTGCCCGAGCGTGAAGACCGCGCGGACCCGCCCGGCGCTGTCGGTGCGGGCCTCCAGCGGGCGGATGGATCCGCCGCCCTCCACCACGGTCCAGGTCAGCTCCTGGTTGGGGACGCCCTGCCCGGCCGGGGTGAGCACCCGCGCGACCAGGAAGTCGGCGGGCGGCTGGCCCACCGTCCCCGTCTGGTTGTCGCCGGCCTCCTTGACCAGGCGGAGCCCCGCGCCGCGCACCAGCACCGCGTAGGTGCTGAACCCGCTCAGCAGGGCGCTGACGGTCCCCGCCTCCGGGTCCGTGGCGCCGCCCGCGACCTCCTCCCATCCCTCGCCCACGCGCCGGTGGATGGCCAGCGCGCCGAGGACCACGCCCTGGGGGAGCGCGGCCGGGTCGATGCGCAGCGTCAGCCGGACGGGCCTGGCGAAGCGCTGCCCGTCCGGCCCCAGCTCCAGCGCCGTCCCGGGGACCAGCCCCGCCGTCGGCGGGATCGCGGCCGGCTCCACGGTCAGCATCACGGCCTCCGCCAGCGCGCCCTCGGGGACGTCGAGGCGGATGGAGTCGACCCGGGAGACCACCGAGCCGCCCCCAGGCCCCACCAGCCCGGAGAGCAGCCTGCGCCCCACCGGGTAGCGCGCGACGTCCTTGCCGACGACGTGGCTCAGGATGACGAGCGCGTCGAGCGCCGTCACCTGCCCGTTGCCGTCCGCGTCGCCGTCGATGGCGACCGTGTAGCCGGCGGGGAGCGTCTTACCCACGACGTGCGAGAGCACCGCCAGCGCGTCGGACGCGGTGACGCCGCCGTCGGCGTTGACGTCGCCGCGGATGCCGATCGCGCCGGACTGCGCGGCGGCGGTGCGCGGCATGACGCCGGCGAGGAAGAGCGCGCCGCAGAGCAGGGCGAGCCTGGGAAGGAACCGCATCATGGTCTCCCGGGAGAGGAACGGGTCTGGCGAACGTAGATGATCGGGTCCGCGGAGGCTCCGCGGACCCGGCGTGGCCGTCGAGTGTGTGGCTGGCTACCGGAGGGGGACGGGCGAGAAGACGGGCTGCTCGCGGACCACGACGCGGGGCGCGAGGTCCTGGAAGTCCGCCGAGGAGACCAGCTCCTCCACGCGGACCCGGAACGCGCCCGCCTCCACGGCCCCCTTGGCCGTGAAGCGCAGGCGGAGCACCGCGCCGTCACCCACCCCGTCCATGGCGGCGCCCGCGAAGCGCACCGTGCCGGGCGCGCTCTCGTGCCAGGCGCCCATCACCCCCGGCGAGAGCTCCGCCCCCGCCAGGGTGAGCCGGTCGGCGTCGTAGCCCAGCTCGCCCTGGAAGCTGGCGATCTTCGCCTCCACGCCCACCCGCTTCAGGTGCAGCTCCACGGCCGCGCTGCTCCCCGACTTGGAGGCGAGCACCACGATGGGGTGGATCCCCGGGGCGAGCCCCTCCAGGACGTTGGGCTCCTGGGGCTGCACCGCGTTCTCGCAGCCGGCCAGCAGCCCCAGCCCGAGCGCCAGGGCGAGCGGCGCTGCGAAGCGCTTGATCCTGCTCATCGGTCCATCTCCTTGGGTGGATTCCTGCTCCGCCCCCCGCCGGGTGCGGCGGGGCGGCCCTGCCCGTCCGGACGATCAGGGTGCGACCCGCACGCGGCCGTCCACCGCGACGGGGAGGTCGTAGGCCGCGAACCCGGTGCTGGTGGGGGCGGCGGTGTAGGTCAGGTCCAGCGCGGTCTGCGTCCCGGCGGCGGCGCCGGGGGCGACGCGGAAGGTCAGCGTGGCGAGGGTGAGCCGGGCGCTCCCCTGCGGCGCGGTGGCCGCGAAGGCGAACCGGACGCGGCCGGGGGCCGCCAGGTTGGTCTCCGCCGCGCCCTGGAGGGTGCTCGCCGCCCCGTCGAACTGGAGCACGGCCGGGTCGAACACCAGGTCGAACTGCGCGGCGCCCAGGTCGCCGTTGGAGCCGACCTTCGAGAGGTCGAGGACCACGGGCACCGTGAAGGTCTGCCCCGCCGCGATGTCGGCGCGGAGGGAGGTGCCGGGGAAGGCGGTGGAGAGCAGCGTCCGCGGACCCAGCACCGCGACCGTCGCGGTGTCGGCGAGGGTGCCGGAGCGCGCCACGACCCGGGCCTGCCCCTCGGCCGCCCCGGTTACGACGCCGGTGGCGCCCACCGTGGCGACGGTCCCGGGGGTGGCGCTCCAGGCGATCTCCGCACCGCGGACGGTGTCGCCGGCCGCGGTGAGGGCGGCGGCCCGGAGCGTCGCCGTGCCGCCCGCGTCCACCGTCGCGAAGGCGGGCGCCACCGCGACGCGCGCGGCCGGCTGCTGCGCGACGGTGAGCGCCAGCGTCCCGGGGACCCCCTCGGCGGTGGCGGTGATGGTCACCGGCCCACCGGCGCGGCCCGTGACCAGGCCGTCCGCGGAGACGCCCGCGACGGCGTCGCTGCTGCTGGTCCAGGCGAAGCTCCTGCCGGTGAGCTGCCGGTCGCGCCGGTCGAAGGCGACCGCGGTGAGCTGCAGCGTCCCCCCCACCTCCACGGAGGTGGCGGGTGCGGACACCACCACGCGCGACACGGTGCGGCCGGACCCGGAGGGGCCGTCGTCGCACCCGCCGACGAGCAGGAGCGACGCGAGACCGGCGCCGAACAGGACGGACGCCCTGGGCCGGCTGCGGCGGGAACGAGATGCGGACTGGCTCACGATTTGTCTTCCAGGACGGTTGAACCGCGGAGGGAGGGATCTCCGGTCAGCGGGCGGGGACGGACAGGAAGGGCTGCGGACGAGGCGAGCCTGTCTTTGAAGGATTCAAAACTGCGGTCGCGCCCGCCCGGTGTCAACGACCATTGTCGGCAAACACCTGCACCCCGGCGGAGTCCCTGTCCGCGCAGGACTTACGCCGCTCGCCCGGACGTCCCCTGCGGCCGGACCGAGCGGTCCGTGCGCCCCGGCGTTCCCGTTCGGGAACGCAGCGCCGCCTAGCGGCGGCTGCAGCGCCCGCGGGGGGCCCGAGGAGCACCAGCGCGTTGGCGACCGCCCGCTCGCCCTCCCGGTCGGAGGGGCGGTTGACCGTGGCGCCGCGGACGACCAGGGCGGTGGAGCCGCCGCCGTCCAGGTTGAGCGCCTCGGCGGCACCCAGCTCCAGGAAGAGGCTGCGCAGCTCCGCCAGCGACATCCCCTCGCTGTACCCGGGCCGGCGCCCGTCCACCGCCACCAGGAGGAGGGTGCCGTCCGCCCGCCACCCCACCGCCGAGCGGG
>DATABU010000264.1:0-2707 GCA_036259415.1 Longimicrobiaceae bacterium | reverse complement strand
CGAGCGGCTGCGCCCCTCGCGGAGCTGGACGCTGGGGTGGGACGCCTGGCTGGCGCGCGGGGCGCGCGCCCTGGCGCGGGGGCGGGGGGTGGCGGAGGAGCTGGAGCGCCGCGCCGCGCGCCTCGTCCCCGAGGACCCCGCGCTGCTGGTCTACACCTCCGGCTCCACCGGCGAGCCCAAGGGCGCGCGCATCACCCACCGCTACCTGCTGGACTCGGCGATCTCCATCCGCGAGGCGCTGGGGCTGGAGGAGGGCGACACCTCGCTCTCCTTCCTCCCCTTCTGCCACGCCGCGGAGCGGGTGTTCGGACTGTACACCCGCGTGGTCTGCGGGATGGAGGCGGCGCTGGTGGAGGACCACGCCCGCGTCTGGGAGGCGGCCCGCGCCTACGGCCCCACCGTGTTCGGCGGGCTCCCCCGCCTCTACGAGAAGGCGTACGAGTCGCTGCGCGCGGCGCAGGAGGGGGCGCCCCCGGAGGAGCGCGCGCGCTGGGACCGCACCCTGGAGCTGGGGCGCGAGCGCTCGCGGCTGCGGCAGGCGGGCGGGCCCGTCCCGGCGGCGCTGGAGGCGGAGTGGCGCGAGGCGGGGGCGGCGCCGTTCGAGTGGGTGGCGGCGCACTTCGGCGGGCGGCTGCGGCTGGCCACCTCCGGCGGGGCCACCCTCCCCCGCGAGGTGGCGGAGTACCTGGACGCCCTGGGGCTCACCGTGCTGGGCGCCTACGGGATGACCGAGCACCTGTGCGTGGCCTTCAACCGCCCGGGCCGCTACACCCTGGACTCCGCCGGCCCGGCCATGCCCGGGACGGAGCTGCGCATCGCGGAGGACGGCGAGGTGCTGGTGCGCCGGGGGCCGCTCACCTTCGACGGCTACCACGGCCGCCCCGAGGCCACCCGCGACGCCTTCACCCCGGACGGCGAGTGGCTGCTGAGCGGCGACCTGGGCGAGCTGGGCCCGGACGGGTGCCTGCGCGTCACCGGGCGCAAGAAGGAGATGATCGCGCTCTCCAACGGCAAGAAGGTGGCGCCGCTCCCCATCGAGGGGCTGCTGGTGCAGGACCCCTGGATCGGCCAGGCCATGCTCTACGGCGAGGGGCGGCACTTCGTCACCGCGCTCCTGGGGCTGCGCCGCCCCGTGGTGGAGGCGTGGGCCCGCGAGCGCGGGGCGCCGGCCTCCTTCCCCGAGCTGCTGGCGCACCCCGAGGTGGTGGCGCACGTGCAGGCCGCGGTGGACCGGGTCAACGCCCGCCTCTCCCGCCCGGAGCAGGTGCGCCGCTGGGTCCTGCTGGAGCGCGAGCTCACCGCCGAGGAGGACGAGCTCACCCCCACGCTGAAGCTGCGCCGCCCGGTGGTCGCGGACCGCTACCGCGACCGCATGGAAGCCCTCTACACCTGACGCACGGCAGATGACGAAGCGAAGCTCGCTGGCCGGACTGGTCGTCTCCACCCTGCTGATCGCGGCGGGGTACGCCTCCGCCTTCCTCCCTGGCGACCCGCCGGGGTGGGCGCCCTGGGCGCTGGCCTTGGGGACCGCGGCCATGCTGGTGTGCGCCATGGCGCTGGGCGCCGCGCGGCGCGGCGGGGTCGGGCGGCTGGGGCTCCCCTTCGCCGGGGTGTTCCTGGTGCTGGCGGGGGGCTTCGCGGCGGTCCTCGCCCTCCCGGCCACGGACCCGCTGGACCCCACGCTCTGGCTGGGGCTCCCGCCGCGCGCGGCGGTGGTGATGTACGGCATCGGCCTGCTCCCGCTCTTCTTCCTCCCGCTGGCCTACGCCCTGACCTTCGATGAGATGACGCTGAGCGAGACCGACCTGGCCCGCGTCCGCGACGCCGCCCGCGCCCTGGCGCCCGGCGCCGCCCCGGCGGCGGAGGCCCCCGCGCCCGCCGCGACCCCGGTGGAGGTGGCCCCGTGACGGCGGCGGCGATGGTCCTCTTCCAGACGGCGGACCTGCCGCCGCTCACGCAGCCCGTCATCGTGGCGGTGGCGGTGGTCTACTTCGCCATCGTGGCGGCAATCGGCGCCTGGGCCACGCGGCGCACCCGCTCCGCCGCCGACTTCTTCGTCGCCGGCGAGGGGATCGGGCTGCTGGCGCTCACCCTGGCGGCCATGTCCGCCACGCTCTCCGGCTTCGCCTTCATCGGCGGGCCGGGGCTGGTCTACAGCACCGGGCTGGGGGCCATGTACCTGCTCCTCCCCGCCGCCATCACCTCGTCGCTGGGCGCCTGGATGCTCGCCAAGCGCATGCGCCTGCTGGGCGAGGTCCGCGGGCTCATCACCGTGCCGGACGCCATCGGGGCGCGCTACCGCTCGCCGCTGGCGCAGGGGCTCTCCGCGGTGGCCATCCTGCTGGCGGTGATCGGCTACATGGCCACCAACATCCTGGCGCTGGGGCTGGTGATCGACGCCATCTTCGGCATCGGGCTGGGGGCGGGGATCTGGCTGGGGATGGGGGTCGTGCTGGCGTACTCGGTGGCGGGCGGGATCCTGGCCGGCGTGTACACCGACGTCTTCCAGGGCTCGCTGATGGCGCTGGCGTCGGTGCTGGTGTTCGTCTTCACGCTCAAGGTGGGCGGGGGGATGGGCGGCATCTCGCGCACGGTGATGGCCGCGGACCCGGCCTTCCTGGGGCCGTTCGGGGCGATGGGCCCCGGCGCGGCGCTCTCGCTCTTCTTCGTGTTCGGCGTGGGCTCGATGGGCCAGCCGCACGTGATC
>DATABU010000263.1:0-5225 GCA_036259415.1 Longimicrobiaceae bacterium | reverse complement strand
CACCGCCCGCGCCGGCGAGGCGCAGGGGCAGGGCGTGGTGGACCTGCTGCTTCCGCCGGAGCGCACGCGCGCCCTCCAGGAGCAGGCGCGCGGCTGGGGCGTGACCATGAGCACGCTGGTCCAGGGCGCCTGGGCGCTGCTCCTGGCGCGCTACGCGGGAGAGGAGGACGTGGTCTTCGGGGCGACGGTCTCGGGGCGGCCGCCGGAGCTGGCGGGGGTGGAGGAGATGGTGGGGCTCTTCATCAACACCCTCCCGGTGCGGGTGCGCCTGCCGGGCGAGGCGACGCTGCGGGAGTGGCTTGGGACGCTCCAGAAGGAGCAGGTGGAGGCGCGAGAGCACGAGCACGCGCCGCTGGTGGAGGTCCAGCGCTGGAGCGAGCTGCCGGCCGGGGAGGGGCTCTTCGAGACGCTGGTCGTCTTCGAGAACTATCCCGTGGACGAGGCGGTCGGCCAGGCGGCGGACCGGCTGGGCGGGCTGCGCGTGCGCCCGACCGGGGGCGTCGAGCAGACCAACTACCCGCTGACGCTCACGGCGCAGGCGGGGGCGCGGCTGAAGGCGGAGATCCGCTACGACCGCGCGCTGGTGGAGGCCGAAGCGGCGGAGCGGCTGGGCGGGCACCTGGAGACGCTGCTGGACTCGCTCGCCGCCGACCCGCTGCGGCGCATCGCGGAGGTGTCGCTCCTCTCCGCGGCGGAGCGCGCCCGGGTGGTCGGGGAGTGGAACCGCACCGCCGCCGCGTACCCGCGCGAGCGCTGCATCCACGAGCTGTTCGCGGACCAGGCGGCGCGCACGCCCGGGGCCGTCGCGGTCGTGTCCGGCGGCGACGCGCTCACGTACGCGGAGCTGGAGCGCCGCTCGGACCGGCTGGCCCGCCGCCTGGCCGCGGTGGGCGTGCGGCCGGAGACGCCCGTGGGCGTGTGCCTGGAGCGCGGCGCCGACATGGTGGTGGCGCTGCTGGGCGTCCTGAAGGCCGGCGGCGCCTACCTGCCGCTGGACCCGTCGTATCCCGCGGAGCGGCTCGCCTACATGCTCGGCGACTCGGGCGCGCCCGTGCTGCTGACGCAGTCCAGCCTCGCCGGCGCGCTCCCCGCGTTCGGCGGGGCGCGGCTCTGCGTGGACGAGGAGGCGGACGAGCCCGCCGGCGCGCCCGCGGCCGCGGCGGACGCGCGCAACGCGGCGTACGTGATCTACACCTCCGGCTCCACCGGGCGGCCCAAGGGCGTGGTCGTGCCGCACCGCGCGGTGGTGAACTTCCTCGGCTCCATGCGCGCCCGGCCGGGCCTCTCGGCGGAGGACACGCTGCTGGCCGTGACGACGCTCTCGTTCGACATCGCCGGCCTGGAGCTGTTCCTCCCGCTGACCACGGGCGCCCGCGTGGTGGTCGCAGACCGCGAGACCGCCTCCGACGGGGCGCGGCTGCGCGACGCCCTCGCGGCGAGCGGCGCCACCGTGATGCAGGCGACCCCGGCCACCTGGCGCATGCTGCTGGAGGCCGGGTGGGAGGGGACGCCCGGGCTGAAGGCGCTCTGCGGGGGCGAGGCGCTCCCGCGCGACCTGGCGGAGGGGATCGCGGCCCGCTGCGCGGAGCTGTGGAACCTTTACGGGCCCACCGAGACCACCATCTGGTCCACCGCCGGGCGCGTGGAGCCCGGGGCGGGCGCGGTGAGCATCGGCGGGCCCATCGCCAACACGCAGGTCTACCTGCTGGACGGCGGCCTGGAGCCGGTGCCGGCGGGCGTGGCGGGGGAGCTGTACGTCGGCGGCGACGGGGTGACGCGCGGGTACCTGGGACGCCCGGAGCTGACGGCCGAGCGCTTCGTCCCCGACGCTCTCGGGGGCGAGCCGGGCGCGCGGCTGTACCGCACGGGCGACCGGGTGCGCTGGACGGCGGACGGCAGGCTGGAGTACCTGGGGCGGACCGACCACCAGGTGAAGGTGCGCGGCTTCCGCATCGAGCTGGGCGAGGTGGAGGCGGCGCTCCGCGAGCACGCGCGGGTGGGCGAGGCGGTGGCCGTGGTGCGCGAGGACGCCCCGGGCGACCGGCGCCTGGTGGCCTACGTGACGGGGGAGGCGGCCACGCCCGCGGAGCTGCGCGCCCACCTCCGCGAGCGGCTGCCGGAGCACATGGTGCCGGGCGCCTTCGTCGCGCTGGAGCGCCTGCCGCTGACCGCCAACGGCAAGGTCGACCGGCGCGCCCTGCCGGCCCCGGAGCTCGGGGCGGCGGGGGCGTACGTGGCGCCGCGCACCGCCACCGAGGAGGTGCTGGCCGGGATCTTCGCCGAGGTGCTGGGCGCCGCCCGCGTCGGCGCGGAGGACGGCTTCTTCGAGCTGGGCGGCCACTCGCTGCTCGCCATGCGGGCCGTGTCGCGCGTGCGGCAGGCGCTCGGGACCGAGCTGCCGCTGCGGGCCCTCTTCGAGGCGCCCACCGTCGCGGCGCTGGCCGGGCGCGTCGAGGCGCTGCGGCGGGCCGGGGGACCGGCCGTGCCGCCGCTCCGGCGGGTCCCGCGCCTGGGCACCGAGGGGCTCCCCCTCTCCTTCGCGCAGCAGCGGCTCTGGGTGGTGGACCGGCTGGAGCCGGAGAGCGCCGCCTACAACATGCCGTACGCGCTGCGGCTGCGCGGCAGGCTCGACGTCGGCGCGCTGCGGGCGAGCCTGGACGCGCTGGTGGCGCGCCACGAGACGCTGCGCACCACCTTCGCCGGCGGCGACGGCGCGGCCGTGCAGGTGGTGCACGCGCCCGCGCCGGTCGCGCTGGCGGAGCACGACCTGGGCGGGCTGCCGGCGGCGGAGCGGGAGGCGGCGGCGGAGCGGTTCGCGGCGGAGGAGGCCATGCGCCCCTTCGACCTGGCGCGCGGGCCGCTGCTGCGGTGCGCGCTGCTGCGCCTGGCCGACGACGACCACGTGCTCTGCTTCACCATGCACCACGTGGTCTCCGACGGCTGGAGCATGCAG
This sequence comes from Longimicrobiaceae bacterium, assembly GCA_036259415.1. Classification (GTDB taxonomy): domain Bacteria; phylum Gemmatimonadota; class Gemmatimonadetes; order Longimicrobiales; family Longimicrobiaceae; genus JAFAYN01. Next base: position 2,272 of record DATABU010000263.1, on the reverse strand, counting down.
GTGCTCACCCGCGAGGTCTCGGCGCTCTACGCGGGCGAGACGCTGCCGGAGCTGCCGGTGCAGTACGCGGACTTCGCCGCCTGGCAGCGCGCCTGGCTGAGCGGGGCGGTCCTCGACGAGCAGGTCGGCTACTGGCGGGAGAGGCTGGCCGGTGCGCCGCCGCTGCTGGAGGTCCCCACCGACCGGCCGCGCGCCCCGGGGCAGAGCCCGGCCGCGGCGGCGCACCGTTTCGCGATCCCGGCCGGGGCCGCGCGGGCGCTGCGCGAGCTGGCGCGCGGCGAGGGTACGACGCTGTTCATGGCGCTGCTCGCCGGCTGGCAGGCGCTGCTGGGCCGCTACGCCGGGCAGGACGACGTGGTGGTGGGCACCCCCATCGCCGGCCGCACGCGCGCCGAGACGGAGGGGCTGATCGGCTTCTTCGTCAACATGCTCGCGCTGCGCACCGACCTCGCGGGCGAGCCGACCGGCGCCGGGCTGCTGCGGCGTGTGCGGGAGACGGCGCTGGGCGCGTACGACCACCAGGAGCTGCCCTTCGAGCGCCTGCTGGAGGCGCTGAGCGTGGAGCGCAGCCTCACGCACGCGCCGCTCTTCCAGGCGACCTTCTCGCTGGATCGCGCGGGCGCCCCGGACGAGCGGCTGCGCCTGGGCGACCTGGCGCTGGAGCCCTTCGGGACCGGCGACGGCGCCGTCAAGTACGACCTGGAGCTCGTGCTCCGCGACGCGGGAGACGAGCTGGGCGGGGCGCTGCTCTACCGCACGGCGCTGTTCGAGGCGGAGACCGCCGCGCGCATGGCGGCCCACCTGGAGGTCCTGCTGGAGGCCCTGGCCGCGGATCCGCGGCGGCGCCTCCTGGAGGTGCCGCTGCTGCGCGGCGGCGAGCGCGCCCAGGTGCTGGAGGCGTGGAACGCCACGCGCGCCGACTACCCGTCCGTGTGCCTGCACGAGCTGGTCTCCGCGCAGGCGGCGCGCACGCCCGAGGCCGTCGCGGTCGTCTTCGAGGGCGAGGCGCTCGCGTACGCCGAGCTGGAGCGCGCCTCCAACCAGCTGGCGCGCCACCTGGCCGGCCTGGGCGTCGGCCCGGAGACGCGCGTGGGCGTCTGCGCCGAGCGCTCCCCGGAGCTGGTCGTCGCACTCCTGGGCGTGCTCAAGGCCGGCGGCGCCTACGTGCCGCTGGACCCGTCCTACCCGGCCGAGCGCCTGGCCTACATGCTGGCCGACTCCGGCGTGCCGGTGCTGCTCACGCAGGAGCGCCTGCTGGATCGCCTCCCCGCGCACGCAGCGCAGGTCGTCTGCCTGGACCGCGACGCCGCGCGCATCGCCGCCGGGAGCGCCGAGGCGCCGGCGGTGCGGGTCGATCCCGACGCGCTGGCGTACGCCATCTACACGTCGGGCTCGACGGGGCAGCCGAAGGGGGCGATGAACGCGCACCGCGGCATCGTCAACCGCCTGCTCTGGATGCAGGAGGCGTACGGCCTGGGCGCCGACGACGTGGTGCTCCAGAAGACGCCGTTCAGCTTCGACGTCTCGGTCTGGGAGTTCTTCTGGCCGCTGCTGACGGGAGCGCGGCTCGTCCTGGCCCGGCCGGGCGGGCACGGCGACCCGGCCTACCTCTCGGAGCTGATCGAGCGCGAGGGGGTCACCACGCTGCACTTCGTCCCCTCCATGCTGCACGCCTTCCTGGAGGCGGGGGAGCCGGAGCGGTGCGGCGCGGTGCGGCGGGTGATGTGCAGCGGCGAGGCGCTCCCCTACGAGCTGACGGAGCGCTTCCGCGAGGCGCTGCCGGCGGCGGAGCTGCACAACCTGTACGGCCCGACCGAAGCGGCGGTGGACGTGACGTACTGGGCGTGCGAGGCGCGGGAGCGGCGCGTGGTCCCCATCGGGCGGCCGGTGGCCAACACGCGCCTGTACGTGCTGGACGGCGCGGGCGAGCCGGCGCCGGTGGGGGTGGCGGGCGAGCTGTTCCTGGGCGGCGTGCAGGTGGGCCGCGGCTACCTGGGACGCCCGGAGCTGACGGCGGAGCGCTTCGTCCCCGACGCGTTCGGGGGCGAGCCCGGCGCGCGCCTCTACCGCACGGGAGACCGGGCGCGCTGGACCGCGGCCGGGGAGGTGGAGTACCTGGGCCGGACGGACTTCCAGGTGAAGATCCGCGGCTTCCGCATCGAGCCGGGCGAGATCGAGTCCGCGCTCGCGGAGCAGGCGGGCGTGCGCGAGGCGGCCGTGCTGGTGCGGGAGGACGCGCCGGGGCACCGGCGCCTGGCCGCCTACGTCGTCC
>DATABU010000262.1:0-2306 GCA_036259415.1 Longimicrobiaceae bacterium | reverse complement strand
CCTTCTGGCGGGAGATCTCGCGGACGATCTCCTCGTCCAGCCCCTTGCGGGACTTGTAGAGGTACTTCTCCGGGTCGCTGAACCCGAACTTGTATTCGTCGAGCCCGATCTGGGCTACGGCTTCGTTCTGCGGCATGTCGGTGCCTCCTTGCTCGTTGACGCGGCGGAGATCAGACGGCTCCTGCGATGGCCTCGCGCACCCAGTCGTAGCCGCGCTCCTCCAGCTCCAGCGCCAGCTCGGGGCCGCCGGAGCGGATGATGCGCCCGTCCACCATCACGTGCACCCGGTCGGGCGTGATGTAGTTGAGCATCCGCTGGTAGTGCGTGATGAGCAGCACCGTCATGTCCGGCTTCTGCTCCTTGATCCGGTTGATGCCGGCGGTGACCACCTTGAGGGCGTCGATGTCCAGCCCCGAGTCGGTCTCGTCCATCACCGCCAGCTCCGGCTCCAGCATGGCGAGCTGGAGGATCTCGTTGCGCTTCTTCTCGCCGCCCGAGAACCCCTCGTTCACCGAGCGCAGCGCGAAGGCGGGGTCCATCTCCAGCATCTCCATCTTCCCCTCCAGCTCCTCCTGGAAGTCGAAGATGTCCACCTCTTCGCCGCGCTTGGCGTTGAGCGCCGTGCGCATGAAGTTGGCGACCGAGACGCCGGGGATCTCCACCGGGTACTGGAAGGCGAGGAAGACCCCGGAGCGGGCCCGCTCGTCGGGCTCCATGTCCAGCACGCTCTCGCCGCGGAACAGGATGTCGCCGTCGGTGACCTCGTACGACGGGTGGCCGGAGATCACCTTGGAGAGGGTGCTCTTGCCGGAGCCGTTGGGCCCCATGATGGCGTGGATCTCCCCGGCGTTCAGCTCCAGGTCGACCCCCTTCAGGATCTCCGTCCCCTCCTCCGCGATCTCCGCGTGCAGGTTGACGATCTTCAGCAGCGGCTCGGACATTCTCGCTCTTCCTCCCGTGATCCCGCGCCCCGGCGGCCGCGGACGTTGTCTATCTCGTTGGTACCCCGGACCTTGCGTTCGGGTCTCCCGGACACCCTCCCCGGCGCCGCGCGACGCGGGGGAGTTTCGGAGAATGATTCTTCTTATCAATCGTCAACGTAGATCCCCTCCCCTGCAAAGTCAAGGCTGGCGGCGGCGGCGCGAAGTGGACGTGCCGGGGTCGCAAGAAGCGTGCGGCGCGGCGTCGCTGGCCCGCGGGTTGCACCCCGGCCCACGGGAGGGGTACGTTGCGGGGGGAGCCCGCCTTTCCCGCCCCGCGCCACCCGTGTTCGAGGTCCCGCCGTGAGCACGAACGAGATCGCACTGCAGCCGTCCCCCGGCGCGCCGCGCACCGTACTGGTCCTGGGCGGCGGGGGGATGAAGGGGATCGCCCACATCGGCGTCTGGAAGGCGCTGGAGGAGGCGGGAGTGCGCCCGGACGCCATCATGGGCACCAGCATCGGGGCGCTGATCGGGGCCGGGATCGCGGGGGGATACGGGTGGCGCGAGCTGGCGGAGATCGCCCGCAGGCTCACCAAGGACGACATCGTCGCCATCAACCGCCGGGCGGTCTTCTTCGGCGGGGTGCGCGAGGAGGCGGTGTTCGTGGGCGACCACTTCCGCCGCTACATCGAGGGGATCCTCCCGGTGAAGACCTTCGCGGAGATGAAGCACCCCTTCCGGCTGAACACGGTGTCGCTGGTCTCGGGCGAGGAGGTGTGGTTCGGGACCGACTGCCGGCAGGACGTGCAGGTGGCGGACGCGGTGTACGCCTCGTGCGCGCTCCCCATCTACTTCCCCCCCTACCAGACCGGCGACGGCGACTACCTGGTGGACGGGGGCGTGCTGGACGTCTTTCCCGTGCGCAAGGCGGCCGACTGGGGCGCGGAGCGGATCATCGGCGTGGACGTGGGCTCGGAGTTCCTCCCCCCGGCGGAGGACTACTTCGACCGCGGGATGATCGCCATCCACGACCGGGTGCTGAACCTGAACCTGCGCGACCAGCGCTCCCGCTGCCTGGACGGCTGGGACGGGCCGCCGATGGTGTACGTCCGCCCCCACGTGGGGCACCTGGGCGGCTGGGACTTCGACCGCACGCAGTACTTCCTGGAGGAGGGGTACCGCGCCGCCCGGCAGGCGCTCAAGGAGCAGGAGGCCGCGTAGCGCCCCCTGCTCCGCCCCCGTCTCCCCGCACTCCGCCCGCTCCCGCGACCCCGTCCCGTGACCCCTCGCCGCCCGACCCGCCGCGCCCCGTGGGCGCCCGCCCTGTGCGCCGTCCTCGCGGCGTGCGCCGTCCCGGCTCCGCCCGCCCCGGCACCGCCGGCC
>DATABU010000261.1:0-4551 GCA_036259415.1 Longimicrobiaceae bacterium | reverse complement strand
GGACCGCGGGCAGGGCAGGCCGGGAACCCACTCGGGAGGATCTGGATGCAAATCCTGCTGATGCGACAGGAGTGCGGCCGCTGCTCCTCCGCCGTCCCCATCTGGTCGGACGTGTGCCAGGAGTGCGGGCTGGTCCTCCATTCACGGCGGCAGCTCCGCGCCGCCGGCGTGCTCTACCTGGTGCTCGGGACCGTGCTCACGGCTCCCGCCGTGTACGGGATCGTGTGGGCGGCCGGCGTCATGGCCCGCTCCGACGACCCGGCCGCGACCACCCGCTTCACCGGCGACGCGTGGGACGCGGTGTTCGTGTTCGCGGTCTTCGGCTTCGTGCTGGCGGTCGGCGTGGTCGGTCTGGCGATGGGCGGCTGGCAGGTGGTCCACGGCAGGCGCAACCCCAGGCTGGTGCGGGTGGTCATGGTGCTGTACGTGATCTTCTGGATGGCGTATCTGGGCGCCCACTTCCTGCCCTGAGCCGGCGGGCAGGCCGGAGACCTCGGCCCAGCCGGCGGACGAGCGGAGGCTCGCGCGCTTCCGGGAGGAGCTCGAGCGGCTCCGGCTCGACCCGGTGGGACCCGACGCCGCCGGCGAGCCCTGCACGACCCGTCTACGTCAACCCGGAGCATCCCGTGGAACTCCTGGAGCGCGGACCCCTGCTGCTGGAGCTGAGCCGCCTCCTGGGCGAGGTCGGGGAGGGCTCCGGGCGCCTGGCCTTCCTCGGCGGCGAGGCCGGGATCGGCAAGACCGCGCTCGTGCGCCGCTTCGGCGAGGTGGTGCGCGAGCGTACGCCGCTGCTGGTCGGCGCCTGCGACCCGCTCTCCACGCCGCGTCCGCTGGGCCCGCTGCTGGACGTGGCCGACCGGCTCCCGGGCGCCAGCATCCGCACCGCCGAGGGCAAGGATTCGCTCTTCCGCGACACGCTGGCGGCGCTCTCGGCGCCGGGGCGGCCGCCGGTGGTGGTCTTCGAGGACGTGCACTGGGCGGACGAGGCGACGCTGGACCTGCTGCGCTACCTGGCGAGGCGCATCGAGGGGTGCCGCGTGCTGCTGATCGCCACCTACCGGGAGGACGAGGTGGGCGACCGGCACCCGCTGCGCCTGGTGCTGGGCGACGTGGCGACCGCGCCGGGGGTGCGCCGCCTCGCGCTGGCGCCGCTCACCGCGGGGGCGGTGCGGGCGCTGGCGGCGGGGAGCGGCCTGGACGCGGAGGAGCTGCACCGGCAGACGGGCGGCAACCCGTTCTACGTGACGGAGATCCTGGCGGCGGGAGGCGAGCGGATCCCGGCGACGGTGCGCGACGCGGTGCTGGCACGGGCGGCGCGGCTGCCGGAGGGGGCGCGCGCGGTGCTGGACGCGGCGGCGGTGATCGGGCTCCGGAGCGAGCCGTGGCTGCTGCAGGAGGTGGCCGGGGGGGAGGCGGGGGGCGCGGAGGCGTGCCTGGCCTCGGGGATGCTCACGGTGCAGGAGGAGGCGTACGCCTTCCGGCACGAGCTGGCGCGCGAGGCGGTGCTGGGGGCCGTCGTGCCGCACCGGCGGGTGGAGCTGCACCGCCGGGTGCTGGAGGCGCTGCGCGCCGCGGCGGGCGCCGAGCCGGCGCGTCTCGCCCACCACGCCGAGGAGGCAGGCGACGGCGCGGGCGTGCTCCAGCTGGCGCCGGAGGCGGCCCGGCGCGCTTCGGCGCTGAGCGCGCACCGGGAGGCGGCCGCGCAGTACGCGCGGGCGCTCCGCTTCGCGCAGGGCCTGTCCGACGCCGGGCGCGCGGAGCTGCTGGGCCGCTACTCGTTCGAGTGCGCGGTCAGCGACCAGTACCCCGAGGCGGTCCGCGCCCACCGCGAGGTCGTCCGCATCTCGCGCGGGCTGGGCGACCGCCTCCGCGAGGGCGAGGCGCTGAGCGAGCTCGCCGGCTTCCTGGTCTTCCTGGGCCGCAACGCCGAGGCGGAGGAGGCGAGCCGCGACGCGATCGGGCTGCTGGAGGCGCTCCCGCCCGGTCCCGAGCTCGCGGAGGCGTACGCCGGCCAGGCGACCCTCCGCATGCTGAACCGCGACAACGCCGAGGCCGTCCGGTGGGCGCGGAAGGCGCTGGAGCTGGCCGAGCCCGGCGGGTACCTCCGCACCCGCATCAAGGCGTACAACCGGCTGGGCTCGGCGCGGATCGTCGGCGGCGACCCCGGCGGAGAGCCCGACCTGCGGCGGGCGCTCGAGCTGGCGCGCGGGGCCGGCCTCCACTGGGACGCCGCGTCGGCGTACGGCAACCTGGGGTCCGGCTGGGGAGAGTGGTACGAGTTCGCGCGGGCGGAGCCGTACCTGGACGAGGGGATCGCCTACGCAACGGAGCACGAGGCGGAGGCGAACCTGGTCTACATGCTCTCCTGGCAGGCGCTCGTCCGGCTGTACCTGGGCAGGTGGCCGGAGGCCGAGGCGTCGGCGGAGCGGGTGACGCAGCGCACCGGCGCCAGCGTCATCAGCCGGATCATGGCGCTGGTGGCCCTCGGGCGGCTGAAGGTGCGCCGGGGCGACCCCGCGGCGGCGGAGCTCCTGGACGAGGCGCTGGCGCTCGCCCTGCCCACCGGGACGCTGCAGCGCCTGGCCCCGGTGCGGGCGGCGCGGGCCGAGGCCGCCTGGCTCGCCGGCGACCCGGGGCGGGTGCGGGAGGAGGCGGGCTCCGCCCTGGAGCTCGCCGTGGAGCACCGGCATCCCTGGTTCACCGGCGAGCTGCTCTGCTGGCTGGCGCGCGCGGGCGAGCCCGTGGAGGCGCCGGAGTACGTCGGGCGGCCGTTCGCGCTCCAGCTGGCGGGGCGGTGGGCCGAGGCCGCCGACGAGTGGCGCCGCCGCGGGTGCCCCTACGAGGCGGCGCAGGCGCTCGCCGAATCCGCCGAGCCGGAGGACCTGCGCGCGGCGCTCGCCGGGTTCGAGCGGCTGGGCGCCCGTCCCGCCGCGCAGCGCACGCACCGGCGCCTGCGCGAGCTGGGGGTGCGCGGCGTCCCCCGCGGCCCGCGCCCCTCCACCCGCGACAACCCCGCCGGCCTGACCCGCCGCGAGGCCGAGGTCGCCCGGCTCCTCGCCGAGGGGCTGCGCAACGCGGAGATCGCCCGGCGGCTCTTCCTCTCCCCCAAGACCGTGGACCACCACGTCTCCCGCGTCCTCGCCAAGCTCGGCGTCCACACGCGCGGCGAGGCGGCGCGCGCGGCCGAGCGGCTCGGCATCTCCCAAGATGGGGAGCCCGGCGCCCCAAGATAGGGTGGTCTCCCGATCCCCCACGCTCCCCCGCTCCGCAGATTCTCCTGTGCAGGCCGCGGCGGCCCCGCCGCCGTCCGCTGGAGACCTCCACAGGAGATGCGAGCATGACCCCATCCCACCGGATCCTCACCCTGCTGGCGACGGTCGGCCTCGCCGCGTGCGCCGCCGACGCGCCGAGCGCCCCCGCCGACGCGCACGCGTCCCGCGGCCAGGCGCACGCTGCGCCCACGGCCGGCGTCAACCGCCAGCTCGCCGAGCTGCGCCAGGCCACCGCGCGGTTCCACGACTTCGACCGGGCGGTCGAGGCGGGCTACGCGCAGATCACCCCCTGCTGGGAGCACCGCACCCAGGGCGCGATGGGCTACCACTACGGCCGCGAGTGGCCGTGGGACACCGACGCGAGCCTGCTGGAGCCGGAGCTGCTGATCTACGAGCCCGGGCCGGGCGGCCAGATGCGGCTGGTGGGGATGGAGTACGTCGTTCCCAAGGCGGCCTGGGACTCGATCTCCCCCGGCGCGCCGCCCAGCCTGCTCGGACAGGAGTTCCATCCCCACTCCTCGCTCCCCATCTACAAGCTCCACCTCTGGCTCTGGCGCGACAACCCGCGCGGCACCTTCGCGGACTGGAACCCGAAGGTCTCGTGCGCGCACGCCGCGCAGACGGACTACTTCGAGTAGCGGCCCCGTCCACGTCTCCCCTTTCACCCGTACCGGAGAACGTCATGCCCAAGTACCTGATCGAACGCGAGCTCCCCGGCGCCGGCCGGCTCTCTCCCGAGGACCTGCGGGGCATCGCCGAGAAGTCGTGCGGCGTCCTGCGCGAGCTGGGCCCCGAGGTCCAGTGGGTGCAGAGCTACGTCACGGACGACGCGATCACCTGCGTCTACGTCGCCCCCGACGAGGAGAGCGTCCGCGAGCACGCCCGGCGGGGCGGCTTCCCCGCGACGCGGGTGCACCGCATCCACTCCACCATCGACCCCACCACCGCCGAGCCGGCGCCGGCTGCGACGTCGTGACGGGTCCCCGCGGTGGTGTTGGTGCACCGCCGCGGGGGCATTACTATGCGGAAGCCGCAGGCCGCCGGCGGGCGGCCCGCGGTCCTTCCAAGGAGGCCGCCGCCGGACTCGCGATGCGAGGCCGCGCGGTACGCCGGGCACCCGGAACCGGGCACGTGCCGTGGAGCTCCTGGAGCGCGGACCCCTGCTGCTGGAGCTGAGCCGCCTCCTGGGCGAGGTCGGGGAGGGCTCCGGGCGCCTGGCCTTCCTCGGCGGCGAGGCCGGGATCGGCAAGACCGCGCTCGTGCGCCGCTTCGGCGAGGT
>DATABU010000260.1:0-3127 GCA_036259415.1 Longimicrobiaceae bacterium | reverse complement strand
CCGCCGCCGCCGCCGCCGCCCCCGGCCCCGCCGGCCGTGCAGACCATCCGCGTTTGCGTGGTGGAGGGCACGGCGCTGCGCGAGGTGGATGCCACGTACGACCCGGCCACGGGCGACACGATGGCCGCCGGCCGGCCCTTCGCGGCGGCCCACCCGGCCGCGGCGGGCTACGCGGCGGGCGCGACGTGGTACGTCGACAACGAGCCAGTGCAGTTCATGAACCGGCGCTACGTGAAGTTCGGGCTCCCGCGCGTGGTCGCGCCGGCCGACGTGGCGCGCATCGGCGAGCACCGGGGCGTGGGCGTCTTCGCCGACGCGAGCGCGACCGGCGCCCCGGACGTGGTCTACGTCCCGGTGCGGCCCGGCTGCGAGTTCCAGCCGTACCAGTACGAGGTGCCCGCCCGCGGGGTCCGCGGCTAGGGGAGAGCAGGTGCAGGCGGGAAGACAGGGGCGGCCGCGGGGGCCCGGGGCCGCTCCCCACCAGGGTTCATCCAGCAACGGAGGCGAGTACATGTCCGAGATCATTCGGCCGGGAACGGGGGAGCTCTCCCCTCTCTCCCGCATCGGCGAGCCCACGGGGAGGCGCGGCTTCCTCAAGTGGACCGGAGTCGGGGCCGCGGCGCTCTTCGTGGCGGGGTGCGAGGACGGGACCGACGTGCGGACCATCACCGAGGTGACGCCGCCGGACACGATCGAGGTGGCGCCGCCGCCGCCCACCTTCGCGGCGGTGACGCTGGACTTCAGCAACAACTTCGGGATCCTGAACTACGCCTACGCGCTGGAGCAGCTCGAAGCGGCGTTCTACACCATGGTGGTCGCCGACGCGGCGTTCGGCACCACCTTCGACGAGCCCACCCGCCGCGTGCTCACCGACCTGCGCGACCACGAGATCGCGCACCGCGAGTTCTTCGAGCGGGCCATCCCGGCGCTCGGGGGGACGCTGATCCCCGAGCTGACGCCCAACTTCGACGGCGTCGACTTCGCGAACCGCGAGAGCGTGCTCACCACCGCCCGCACCTTCGAGGACCTGGGCGTGGCCGCCTACAACGGCGCGGGGCCGCTCCTGAGCAACGACGACACCGGGCGCACGCTCCTCACCGTGGCCGGGAAGATCGTCTCCGTGGAGGCGCGCCACGCGGCCGCGATCCGCGACATCCTGGCGCCGCGGAGCATGGCGTTCGCGCCGGCCGCCTTCGACGACGCGCTGCCGCCGTCGCAGGTGCTGAGCGCGGCCGCGCCATTCATCCGGAACCGCGTCACGGCCACCAACGTCATGAACATCGGCTGAGGAGTCACCGAAATGGACAACCAGACCATCCTGGGGAAGCTGGATCCCGAAGTCCTCGACCGCATGGCCACCCGCCGCGACGCACTCCGGGGCGCGGGGAGCCTGGGGCTCGGCCTCGCGCTCGCGTCCGTGCCGCTGGGGCTGGCGGCGCTCGCGAAGAGCGCGTTCGCGCAGGGGATCCCCGCCGCGGTCGTGAGCGTGCTGAACTTCGCCCTCGTCCTCGAGGAGCTGGAGGCCGAGTTCTACGTGAGGGGCGTGGCCGCGGCGGGGCTGATCCCTGCCACCGACCGCACCATCTTCACCACCATACGCGACCACGAGGTGGCGCACGTCCAGTTCCTCCGCGACGCGCTCGGCGGGCAGGCCGTGGCGAAGCCCACCTTCGACTTCACGGCGGGAGGCGCGTTCAGCCCGTTCACCGACTACGCGCAGTTCCGGGCGCTGGCGCAGGCGTTCGAGGACACCGGGGTGCGCGCCTACAAGGGCCAGGCGCCCGACCTGCTGGTGGCTCCCGCGATCCTGCGCGCGGCGCTCACCATCCACTCCGTGGAGGCGCGCCACGCGTCGGAGGTGCGCCGCCTGAACGGAAACTTCCAGTCGATGGAGCCGCAGCAGGGCTGGATCACCCTGAACGACCGCGGCGTGGTCCCGGCCGCCGCGCAGGCGGTGTACGACGGCGAGGAGAACGTGACGCAGGCCGGGATCAACGTCGCCACCCTCCCGGGCGCAGCCGGGACGCTCTCCGCGGAGGCGGCGTCCGAGGCGTTCGACGAGCCGCTCACGCGGGCGCAGGTGCTGGCGATCGTGGACCCCTTCGTGGTGGAGCCCCTCAGCTAGGTCCGCCCGCCACGCGACCGGCGGCGACCGTAGCCGATAAGACCGACGCTACCCCCGCCGACCGAGTCCCGGCGGGCACGGGTGAGGCTACGGTCCGCCGGGCGGGGGGCGATCCGCGGCGCACTTCGGGGGTGGAGACGTGGTGCAGGTATTGCAGAGGGTTTGTCCCACGTTTGTGCGGGCCTCGCAATGCGCCTACATTCATGGATCCACCCCAGCACACCGCCGGAGGCCGCGACTGCGAGCTGGTCCGGCGCATGGCGGCTGGCGACCAGGCCGCCCTGGCGGCGCTCTACGACCGCTGGAGCACGCTGGTCCACTCCGTGGCGGCGCGGCGCGTCGCCGACGCGGAGGACGCGGCGGAGGTGGTGGAGGAGGTCTTCTGGCAGGCGTGGCGCCAGGCGGGGGAGTACCGGGAGGGGCGCGGCGCCGTCTCCACCTGGCTGGGGATGATCGCGCGGAGCCGCGCGCACGACCGGTTGCGGTCGCGCCGCAGGGAGCGCGAGACCGAGACCCCGGCGGGGCTCGCCGTACTGCAAGGCTTTCCCGCCGCGGACGACCCCGCGCTCGGCGCCGAGCGGGCGGAGCGCCGCGACCTGGTGGAGCGGGCGCTGGGCACGCTCCCCGCCGACCAGCGCGAGGCGGTGGAGCTCGCCTACTTCCGCGGGATGAGCCAGTCGGAGATCGCCGCCCACACGGGCCAGCCGCTGGGTACGGTGAAGACCCGCGCCCGCCTCGCCCTCCAGAAGCTCAGGGAGAAGCTTTCCGCCCTGCGAGAGGCCGCCCCTTGAGGTCCTTCGAACGCGAGCACCGCCAGGTACAGACCGCCCTCGCCGCGCTCGGTGGCCCCGGGGGCGAGGCGCTGCTCGCCCACCTGCGGGAGTGCGGGGACTGCGCCGCCGCGCTCGCCGGCGTCCAGGACGCGCTGCTGGCCGCCGTCTACCTCCCGCCGCCGCGCCCCATGGACGCCGGGCGGGAGGCGCAGGTGCGCGAGCGGCTCCT
>DATABU010000259.1:0-3586 GCA_036259415.1 Longimicrobiaceae bacterium | reverse complement strand
GCCTCGCCGACGCCAAGTCGGCGTACCGCAGCGGCGCGGACGCCTTCCGCGACCCCGGCGCGCAGGTGGTGGAGGCGGAGGTGGTGGTCACCGAGGTGGTCGTGGAGGACGTGACGGACGACGGGCTGAGGTAGCCCCCGGCCGCGGCCGTTGACGGGCGGGCGGCCGCGGTCTACGTTCCCTCGTCATGCGAGCGCGCATCCGGACCGCCCGGGTGGTGAGCGTCGCGGGCGCCGCCCGTGCGGCCCTGGTCCGCACCTTCCGCGGCGCCGGGGACTTCACCGCGCGCGTCTACAACAGCGCGGCCGAGGACGACGTCTTCTTCCTCGCGGGGGCGATCGCCTTCAACATCCTGATCGCGGCGGTCCCCTTCCTGCTCCTCATCGTCGCCATCTTCGGCTTCGTGCTCCCCCGCTTCGTGGAGGACCCGGAGCAGGCGGCGGTGAACTACGTGGTCTCCATCCTCCCCCCCTCGCGGGCCGTGGTCGACTTCACCCGCAGCCTGGTGAGCGGGATCATCGGGGGGCGGACGCGCGTCGGGATCCTCGGCCTGGTCCTCTTCGTCTGGACCGCCACCCGGCTCTTCGGGACGCTGCGCACGGTGCTGCGCCACGTCTTCGACCTCCAGGACGACCGGGGGATCGTCAGGGGAAAGATCTTCGACGCGCAGATGGTGATCGTGGCGGGCACGCTCTTCCTGGCCAACACCGGGATCACGCTGACGCTGGAGGCGGTGCGCAACTTCGGGCAGGAGTGGCTGGCGCGGCGCGGCTACCGGGAGCTCCCCATCGTGGAGACGGTCTACGCGCAGCTGCTGGCCTTCGCGTTCATCTTCGCGATGTTCGTGCTGATGTACCGCTACCTCCCCGCCCGGCGGATCCCCTGGAGGATCGCGCTGGTGGCCGCCGCCTTCACCTCGGTGGCGTGGGAGCTGCTGAAGGGCGTCTTCACCTGGTACGTCACCTACGTCGCGAACTACGGGACCACGTACGGACGGCTGGCGACGCTGATCGTCCTGGTGTTCTGGATCTATTACTCGGCGGTGGTGTTCATCCTGGGCGGCGAGGTCGGGCAGGTGTACGACCTGGGGAGAACCCGGCGCAGACAGAGGGAGCTGCTGGAATGAGGAACGAAGTACGGAAACTGCCGGCCGTCCTCGTGGCGCTGCTGGCGCTCGCCTGCGGCGCGGGCGAGGCCGCGGCGCAGGGGCTGCCCACCTCGCCGCTGGCCATCGCCCACGGCGTGGAGCGCGAGGGGACGGCGCGGTACCGCGACCCGCCCGTGAACGTCGAGGGCCGTTACGTGGTGATCTCCCTGGCGGAGCACCGGCTCTACGTGATGGAGGACGAGCGGGTGATCTGGTCCGCCGTGGTGGGCACCGGCACCGGCACCCGCCTGGAGGGCGCCGGGCAGAAGTGGGACTTCTCCACCCCCCGCGGGATGTTCCGCGTGCAGCTCAAGGAGAAGGACCCGGTGTGGGTGGTCCCCGACTGGGCCTTCATCGAGCGCGGCGAGCCCATCCCGCCCCCGGACTCGCCCAAGCGCCGCGAGCCCGGGATGCTGGGCACCACCGCCCTCTTCCTGGAGGAGGAGATCGCCATCCACGGCACCAACAAGCCCGAGCTGCTGGGCCAGGCGGTCTCGCACGGCTGCATCCGCATGACCAACGAGGACGCCCGCCGCCTCTACTACGAGGTCGAAGTCGGCACCCCGGTCATCATCTACTAGCGATTCCGGCCGGCCATGGCGGGCCGCTCCGCAGGCCCGGCGGTACCGTGCCGTTTTCAGAGGCCGGGGCATGCTCCGGCGCCTGCGCAGCAGGGGGCACGCCCAAACCAATCAGCAAAGTCCGAATGAACAAGCCCGCCGGGGAAAAGCCCGACGCCCCGAAGGTGGTGGTGCAGAACCGCAAGGCGCGCCACGAGTACCACGTGCTGGAGACCTGGGAGGCCGGCCTCGTCCTGCAGGGGACCGAGGTCAAGTCGCTCCGCCAGGGGAAGGGCAACCTCCAGGACGCCTACGCCCGCGTGGACCGCGGGGAGGTGTGGCTCCTCGGGATGCACATCTCCCCCTACGAGCAGGGCAACCGCTTCAACCACGACCCCGTCCGCCCCCGGAAGCTCCTCCTGCACTCCCGCCAGATCCGCAAGCTGATCGGCCAGGTGGAGAAGTCCGGGCTCACCCTCGTCCCCCTCGACGTCCACTTCACCCGTGGGATCGCAAAGGTCAACCTCGCCCTCGTGCGCGGCAAGCAGCTCCACGACAAGCGCGAGGACCTCAAGAAGCGCGACGCGGAGCGCGAGATCCAGCGTGGCTGGAAGGAGTAGCCTCCGCCGGCGGCTCCTCCCCGCGCTCCTGCTCGCCCTCGCCCCTCTCCTCCCGCACGACGCCTCGGCCCAGAAGCCTCCCGCCTGGAGCGTGGAGGGGGGGCCGCACGGCGTCGCCGTGGCGCCCGCCGTGGGCCGGGGGTACGCGGCGCTCCCGCTCTCGGCGCTGGTCGCGGTCGGCGCGGAGTTGGCGCCCGGCCCCGAGGAGGTGGCGGTGCGGCTGGGCGGGCGCGAGCTGCGCTTCCGCCCGGGGTCGCCGGTCTTCACCGACGGCGGCGAGGTGCGCCGGCTCGCGAACCCCGTGTACGTGGAGGACGGGGTGACCTGGGTGCCCACGGAGTTCTTCGTGGAGCACCTCCCCGCGCTGGGGGTGGAGGTGGACGCGGCCCGGCGCGTCATCCGCCGCGTGCGGACGGCCGCGAACGTGCCCGCGCCGGAGCGCGACGAGGCGGCCCCCGCCCCCGACGAGCCGCGGACGGACGCGGCGCCGCGCAGGGCGCCGCCGCCCGCCCCGGTGAAGAAGCTGGTGGTGGTGGACGCGGGGCACGGCGGGGTGGACCCCGGCGCCCGCGGGCCGGGCGGGACTCGCGAGAAGACGGTGGCGCTCGCGGTGGCGCGCCGCCTGGCCGAGATCCTCCGCCGGGACCCGCAGTACGAGGTGCGCATGACCCGCGACCGCGACACCCTGATCGCCCTGCGCGACCGGGCCCGCCTCGCCAACGGCTGGCGCAGGGAGGGGCAGCCCGCGCTCTTCATGTCCATCCACCTGAACGCCAACCCGAGCCGCTCCGCGCGAGGCTTCGAGACGTACTTCCTCTCCGAGGCGAAGACCGCCGACGCCAAGCGGGTGGAGGAGATGGAGAACGCCGCGCAGCAGTACGAGGACGACGCCGGGAAGCGCGACCCGCTCAGCTTCATCCTCCACGACCTCCGCCAGAACAAGTACCTGCGCGACTCCAACGACTGGGCCGCCCTGATCCAGGACGAGCTGGAGGCGGTGCACCCCGGGCCCAACCGCGGGGTGAAGCAGGCCGGCTTCTACGTCCTGAACGGCGCCTTCATGCCGGCGGTTCTGGTGGAGATCGGCTTCATCTCCAACCCGCAGGAGGAGCAGCTGCTGGCCTCCGCCCGCCAGCAGCAGCTCATCGCGGAGCGGCTGGCCCGCTCGGTGCACGCCTTCTTCGGCAGGGAGGGCGCGCGCGCCTCCGCCGACCGGTAGCGCGCCTCCGCTTCCGAGCGCCGCGACGGGCCGCCGGGGG